>NZ_JBANFL010000007.1:0-248814 GCF_037154135.1 Sphingobium aquiterrae | reverse complement strand
TAAACCATCGAAATGAGGGGTCCCTTTTAGACGCCGATCACCCCGCTAACGGGGTCCTTTTTGCACGCCGATCCACAGATGCCGGGGAGACGAGGACAGATTTAGATAGAGGTTGCGTGGCATGAACGTCGCCACGCCGAGGTATAGCGGTGCGTCCCTCGATAATCCAACGACCGCACCAGCGGGGGCGCTCCTTCTACGCCCTGACGCTGTGCTTCGCCTCGCGCCTACGGGTGCGGGGCGTTGCTGTGAGGAGCGCGAGTTGGCGCCATCTTTGGCGCAGCGACCGGCGTCACATTCTTGGGCTGTGTAGCTGCCATCTGCATGACATGCCCGCCGATGTAGAAAAGCGCGCCTGCAAACATAGTCCATAGTTGCCAGTCGAAAAACTTGAACGGCCGATTTATGTCATCTTGAGTCGTCTTTTTTGCGCTGGGTAGATGCTCGTCGATCTGCGCGTGGTTCAGGCCCTTGGTCGCGTCGAGGAATGCCAGGTTTGAGATTATTGCTCGTTGGCGGGCTGTAACGCAAAAGCACCCCATCGCGAAACTGAAAGCCCAAAGCACGACCGCAACACCTAGCGGCCATGGCGTTTCTTTCAGCGCCTTACCGTCAGTTTCATGAACAGCGAACGCTATCGCGCTCGCCGCAAGGCCTAGGAGAAAATACACAAGCTGTGCCTGCCCCTTTGAGTGCTCCGAAACGAGCCCCTCGCGTGCCGCACTCATCTCAGCATTATCATAGGTTGCATCATCCCCGTTGGCTGAGATGGCGGAAGAGGTGGGATTCGAACCCACGGATAGGTTTCCCCATCGCTGGTTTTCAAGACCAGTTCCTTAAACCACTCGGACACTCTTCCCTGCCGTTTCGGGGCTGGCAGCTTACGACAGGCTTATGGGCGAATATGCCACTTAAACCGACCTTCCGCTAACCCCTTGTAACCACACTCCTAATTCAGCTTCACGCCGACAAGCTCCGGTAGCTTTCAAGACCGCTGCCTTAAACCACTCGGCCACCTGTCCTTGCTGGCGCGCTTCTATCGGGGCCGCCGATAAAGCCAAGCAAAACTTGCATGGCGGATGCCCCGGCGCCATTTCCGGGCATTGTGGCGCGCGGTGCCATTAAGGGGATTCACCTGCGTCCCGGCCTGTGCAACAAGGATGGCCGGAGGGCGATATGCGACGATCGATCAACACCATATTGGCGGGCGCGGCGGCGCTTTGCGCGATCGCGGCGGCGGGGGACGACGTGCCGGACGGCCAACTGGTGACGGTAGCCCATGCGCAGGAACCCGCCGGTGCGGCCACGCCCGACGACGATGGATTGCAGGCCTATCTGCAAAGCCTGCGGCCCAAGGCGCGTGCCATGGGGATCGGCGACGCCACCATCAACGCGGTGTTCCCGACTCTTACCCTCAATCCGCGTGTCGTCCAGCTGGACCAGTCGCAACCGGGCGGCAGCTTCGATTCGCCCATTCCCAATTTCGAGCCCTATCGCCAGCAGCATGTGGATAGCGCGCGCATCGGCCGGGGACGCACGGCCTATGCGGCAAACCGCGATCGGCTTTCCCGCATAGAGCGCGAGACGGGCGTGCCCGAATCGATCATGGTCGCGATCTATGGCCATGAGACCAATTATGGCAGCTATGTCGGCGATTTCGACCTGTTGCGGTCGCTGGCGACGCTGGCGCATGAAGGGCGCCGGCGCGCATTGTTCGAACCGGAATTCCTCGCCGCGCTGAAGATCGTCGATCAGGGCGTGCCGCGCAGCAAGCTGGTGGGAAGCTGGGCCGGCGCCATGGGCTATCCCCAATTCCTGCCTTCGGTCTACCTGCGGGTGGCGCGCGACGGCGATGGTGATGGCAGGGCGGACATCTGGGCCAGCGAAGCCGATGCGCTGGCGTCCATCGCCAATTATTTCGTCAATGCCGGCTGGCGGAAGGGCCAGCCATGGGGCGTGGCCGTGCGCGTGCCCGCCGGGTTCGACCGGGCGGCCGTTGCCGGCAAGACCATGCCCGCCCGCTGCCCGCGCGTGTTCAATCGCCACAGCCGCTGGCTGACCATGGCGGAATGGCGGGCGCGGGGCATCGTGCCGCAAGGGGGCATGCTTCCGGCGGACAATGTGCTTGCGACGCTGCTGGAACCGGACGGCCAGGGGAAGATCGCTTATCTGCTGACCGGCAATTATCGCGTGATCCTGGATTATAACTGCTCCAATTTCTACGCGCTGTCCGTGGGGCTGCTGGCGGATGCGGTTGCGCAATAATAGCGCCGTTGCGGCGGTGGCGCTGCTGACGGCGACGCTGCTGATGTCGACGCTGGCCGGGTGCGACGATGGCAAGCATGACGCCACGACGCCGTCGCCTGTGGCGAAGCCGGCCGCGTCGCGCGGCATCAGGGATGACATCGTGAAGATCGGCAAGCCCTATCAGATTGCCGGCCGTATCTATGCGCCCACCGATGAACCGCAATATGACAAGGTCGGCTATGCAAGCTGGTATGGCGAGGAGTTTTCCGGCAGTCCGACCGCGAACGGAGAGCCTTTCCGCCCCACGGCGATCGCCGCCGCGCACCGGACGCTGCCATTGCCAAGCTATGTCGAGGTGACCGCGCTGGACAGCGGGCGCACCATCCTTGTGCGGGTGAACGACCGCGGGCCGTTTTCGCCGGATCGTGTGATCGACCTTTCGCGCGGCGCGGCGGAACAGCTTGGGATCGCCGGGCATGGCGCGGTGGCCGTGCGCGTGCGCAGGGTCAATCCCTCCGGGCAGGAGCGCGCCTTGCTGAGGGATGGCGGCAAGGCGGCGGAACGGCTGGAAACGCCCATGCCGCTGCTGGCGGCACTGCGCCACAGGCTGCCGGAAAAATCCGCTTTGTGGCAGGCCCCGCCGGTAGCACAATCGAGCGACGGCCCGGAGCATGCCGCGAATCGCCCGGCGGGCTGGGCTGCGGGTTATGCGGTGCAGGTGGCGGCATTCGCTTCGGCCAGACGGGCCAATGCGCTCGCCAGCCGCATCGGCGCCACCGCCCTGCAGGCCGGCCCGCTATGGCGTGTCCGCTTCGGCCCCTATGCCAGTCGGGCCGAGACGCGGCGCGGTATCGATCTTGCGCGCGCCAAGGGGTTCAACGATGTGCAGATTGTCGCTAATGACCATCCATAAGGCACGCGCGATGCGGCCATCCCTGTTTTGCCCGGCGGTCGCCACAACGGCCCGATGACGAGAGTGTCCATGACTGTTCCCATGAAGAAAACCGCCTTTTCCCTTATCGTGCTGGCTCTGGGCACGCAGCCGCTTTCGGCCGGTGCGCCGCCTTATACCAGCGCGGCGCCCATTGCCTATATGAAGGATCTGTCCTCCGGCGCGGTGCTCTACGACAAGGGCGGGGAACAGCGGATGCCGCCCGCGTCGCTGGCGAAGATGATGACCGCGCATGTCGCCTTCCGCCTGATCCAGAAGGGCGAGCTGAAGCTGGACACAAAGTTCACCATGCGTCCGGAGACATGGCAGAAATGGCATGGCCCGGCGGCCGGTTCCACCATGTTCCTTTCCGCGGGCGAGCAGGTGACGGTCGAAAACCTGCTGCACGGCATCGTCACCCTTTCCGGCAACGACGCCTGCGTCGTGCTGGCCGAAGGCATTGCCGGGACGGAACAGGCGTTCGTCGCGCTGATGAATGAGGAGGGCAAGCGCCTTGGCCTTGCCAACAGCCATTTCGGCACCAGCAATGGCTGGCCCGACGAAGGCGTGACCTATGTGACGGCGCAAGACCTTGCCAAGCTGGCCGAGGCGACGATCGTGGAGACGCCCGATCTCTACAAGCGCTTCTACGCCACCCAGTCCTTCACCTGGGGCAAGACGATGGGCGGCAGCGAGATCACCCAGGCCAATCGCAACCCCATATTGGGCAAGATTCCCGGTGCGGACGGCCTGAAGACCGGCCATACCGAAGAGGCGGGCTTTGGCTTCACCGGTTCGGCCGAACAGGATGGCCGCCGGCTGGTGATGGTGGTCGCCGGGCTGCCGACCTTCAACGGCCGTATCCAGGAATCGGTCGCCTTCATGGACTGGGGCTTCAAGGCATGGAAGGCGCAGCCGCTGTTCAAGAAGGGCGCGCTGGTGGAAACCGCGCCGGTGCAGCTGGGCAGCGCGACGTCGGTCGGGCTGGTGGCGCCGCGCAACCTGGCCGTGACGCTGCCGCGATCGGCCTCCGCCAACATCACCGTGAAGGTCGTCTATACCGGCCCCATCAAGGCGCCGATCGCCAAGGGTGCGCAGATCGCCCAGCTGGTCGTCTCCACGCCCGACACCGGCGCGCAGATCATGCCGCTGGTCGCGGCCGAGGATGTCGCAGAGGCGGGGATGTTCCGCCGGCTGTGGAACGGCCTGATGTCGTTCTTTGCCTGAGGGCGGACCATATCGCATGACAGGTCGCTTCATCAGCCTGGAGGGCGGTGAGGGCGCGGGCAAGTCGACACAGGTGCGTGCGCTGGGTGCTGCCCTGCGCGCGCGCGGGCTTGAGGTGATCGAAACGCGCGAGCCCGGCGGCAGCGCGGGCGCCGAGGCGATCCGTTCGCTGATCCTGACGGGCGATGCCGATCGCTGGGGGCCGCGCGCCGAAGCGCTGCTCTTTGCCGCCGCGCGATCCGACCATGTCGAGCGCCTGATCCGGCCCGCCCTGGCGCGGGGCGCATGGGTGTTGTCGGATCGTTTCATCGACAGCAGCCGGGCCTATCAAAGCGGCGCGAGCGGGCTTGCCGACGCCGACATCATGGCGCTGCACGCGGTCGGCAGCGAGGGATTGCTGCCGGACCGCACGCTGGTGCTGATGCTGGACGAAGCGGTGGCCGCGGCGCGCGCCGCGGCGCGGGATGGTGACACGCCCGATCGCATCGGGGGCCGCGACGCTGCCTTTCACGCGCGCGTGGCAGAGGCGTTCCGGGGCTATGCCGCGGCTGAGCCGGCACGCTTTCGCCTGGTCGATTCCAGCCTTCCGCATGACGTCGTGACGGCGGCGTTGATCGCGGCGATTGCGGACCTTCTGCCATGAGCCCGTTGCTGGGGCAGGAGGAACAGGCCGAAACCCTGATGGCGGCGGCCCGATCCGGCCGGATGCATCATGGCTGGATTCTCGCCGGCCCCAGGGGCATCGGCAAGGCGAGCTTCGCGCGGGCCGCTGCCCTTCGCCTGCTGGCGGAAGCGGCAGGCCCGCCGCCGGCCGGCCCTGGCCTCACCGTGGATGCGGAACACCCGATTGCGCGGCTGATCGCCGCCGGGTCCCACCCCGACTATGCCGAGTTGGTCCGGCAGGAGCGGGACAGCGGCGAGCTTGCCCGGAATATCGCCGTCGATCAGGTGCGCGGGCTCCAGCGCCTGCTCAGCAGGCTGCCTTCGCTCTCCGGCCGGCGGGTGATCGTGATCGACAGCGCCGACGATCTGGAGCGGAGCGCGGCCAATGCCCTGCTCAAGAATCTGGAGGAGCCGCCGGCGGGCACCCTGTTCCTGCTCGTCGCCCATGCCCCGGCGCGATTGCTGCCGACGATCCGGTCGCGCTGCCGGGTGCTGCGCTTCGCCCCGCTGGACGAGCCATTGATGGCGGCAGCATTGCGCGCCGCGCTCCCCGATGCCGATCCGGGTGAGATCGCAGCGCTTGTCGCCGCGGGGGAGGGATCGCCGGGCCGCGCCATCGGCTATGCCGGGCGCGATCTGCCCGGCATGAACCGCATGCTGCGGGAGATCGCCGAGAGCGGAGACCCCGACAATCTGCGCCGGCTGGCGCTGGCCAAATCCGTCAGCGGCAAGGCCGGCAAGCCGACATTCGAACTGCTGCTGGAGCGCGCGCCTGCCTTTATCGCCGCGCAAGCCAAGAGCCGCCAGGGGGCCGCGCTTCGCGATGCGCTGGAAGGATGGGATGCCGCCCGGCGCCTGGCGTCCGGCGCGATCATCCTGTCGCTCGATCCGGCCACCGTGGCGTTCGAACTGGGAACCCATGTCGCCACGCTTGCTGCTTCGCGGTAGGATAGCGGGCGGCGTTTCCCAAATCGGGCTTTGCGCCTCTTCGCAACTGCGGCTAGACAGGCGGCCTACCACACAGCCAGCCTTTTGCGAGCAGATGACCAGCCCTTACACGATCACCACCGCCATCAGCTACCCTAATGGGCGGCCCCATATCGGCCATGCCTATGAGGCGATTGCCACCGATGCCTTTGCCCGGTTCCAGCGCATGGCCGGGCGCGATGTCTTCTTCCAGACGGGCACCGACGAACATGGCCTGAAGATGGATCAGGCGGCGCGGGCGCGGGACATAGAGCCGCGCGCTCTTGCCGATGAAATGTCATCCTATTTCAAACAGATGGATGATACTCTCAATATCAGCTACGATCGCTTCATCCGCACGAGCGAGCCCGACCATCACCATGCCAGCCAGGCGATCTGGAAGGCGATGGAGGCCAATGGCGACCTGTATCTGGGCCGCTATGAGGGCTGGTATTCGGTCCGCGACGAAGCCTTTTACGACGAAAAGGAACTGGTCGAGGGGGAAGGGGGCGCGAAGCTCTCCCCCCAGGGCACGCCGGTGGAATGGACCGTGGAGGAGAGCTGGTTCTTCCGCCTCTCTAAATATCAGCAACCGCTGCTCGATCTTTACGCCAGCCAGCCCGGTTTCATCCGGCCGGAGAGCCGCCGCAACGAGATCATGCGCTTTGTCGAAGGCGGCTTGAGCGATCTCAGCATCTCGCGCACCAGCTTCGACTGGGGCGTGAAGGTGCCCGGCAGCGACGGCCATGTGATGTATGTGTGGGTGGACGCCCTCACCAACTATCTCACCGGCTGCGGCTATCCCGACGACACCGCGCGCATGGACCGCTATTGGGCCGAGGGCGGCGACATCACGCACATCATCGGCAAGGATATCGTGCGTTTTCATACCGTTTACTGGCCGGCTTTCCTGATGAGCGCGAAACTGCCTTTGCCCAGGCAGGTCTTCGGCCACGGCTTCCTGCTCAACCGCGGCGAGAAGATGTCCAAGTCCGTCGGCAATGTCGCCGACCCGCTGGAACTCGCCGAACGCTTCGGCGTGGATCAGCTGCGTTATTTCCTGCTGGCGGAGGTCAGCTTCGGCAATGACGGCAGCTACAGCCCGGAAGCGATCGTGCAGCGGGCCAATACGGAGCTTGCCAACAGCTTCGGCAATCTGGCGCAGCGGACGCTGAGCTTCATCGCCAAGAACCTCGAAGGCACGCTGCCGGCCAGCGCCGCGCATGCGCCCGCCGATGCCGAACTGCTCGCGACCGTGCGCGCGGCGGGGGCGGATTTCGCGACGGCGATGAACGATCTGGCGCCCAGCCAGGCGATCGAGGCGTGGATGCGTGCCGTCTTCGCCTGCAACGCCTATATCGATGCGCAGGCGCCCTGGGCGTTGCGCAAGACCGATCCCGATCGCATGGCCGCCGTGCTGGCCGTGCTGTACGAGGCCATCGGCCTGCTTGCCATCACCATCCAGCCCGTGATCCCGCAGAGCGCCGCCGCGCTGCTGGACCAGATGGGCATCGTCGGGCGGGGCGCCGACGCCTTGACGTCACCCTGGTATGCCGGGCTTGTCGCCAGCGGCTTCGTCCTGCAGCCGCCCAAGCCGCTGTTTCCCCGGCTGGAGTTGCCCGAGGCGGACAGCTGAGCCATGTTGATCGACAGCCATTGCCACCTGAATTACAAGGGCCTGATCGAGGATCAGCAGGGCGTGCTTGCCCGCGCGCGGGATGCCGGCGTCGACATGATGCTCAACATCGCCACGCGCGAGAGCGAGTGGGATGCGGTGCTCGCGACGGCCGAGCGGGAAGGGGATGTCTGGGCGACCGTCGGCATCCATCCGCACGAAGCCGACGAGCATCCCCATATCGACACCGCCAAGCTGGTGGAGCGCGCCGCGCATCCGCGCATCGTGGGCATCGGCGAAACCGGCCTCGATTATTATTACGACCATAGCGATCGCGACCGGCAGCAGCGTAGCTTCCGTTCCCATATTGCCGCCGCCCGCGAAACCGGCCTGCCGCTGATCGTCCACACCCGCGATGCGGAGGAGGACACCATCGCCATCATGCGGGACGAAATGGGGAAGGGCGCCTACAGCGGCGTCATCCATTGCTTCACCGCCAGCGGCGCCTTTGCCGACATGGCGATGGAGATCGGCTTCTACATCAGCATTTCCGGCATCGTGACATTCAAAAATGCCCGGGACCTGCAGGAGACCGCAGCCCGCCTGCCCGCCGACCGCCTGTTGATCGAGACGGATTCGCCCTTCCTTGCGCCGGTGCCGCATCGGGGCAAGCCCTGTGAGCCGGCCTTTGTCGCCGACACGGCGCGCTTTCTGGCGGCGTTGCGCGGGGAAAGCGTGGAGGCTCTCGGGGCCACGACCAGCGCCAATTTCCTGCGGCTGTTCTCCAGGGTCGATGTCGGGGCGTCCGCATGAGCCTGACGGTCACGGTCCTTGGTTGCGGCACATCCTCTGGCGTGCCGCGCATCGGCAATGACTGGGGCGACTGCAATCCCCACGACCCACGCAATCGCCGCACCCGCGCGTCCATCCTGATCGAGAGCGCCACCACGCGGCTGCTGGTCGATACCGCGCCCGACATGCGCAACCAGTTGCTCGACGCCCAGGTGCGGGATGTCGACTCGATCCTCTGGACGCATGACCATGCCGATCATTGCCATGGTATCGACGATGTGCGCCAGCTCTTCCATTATCGGCGCGAACCGATTATCGGCTATGCGCGGGCTGAGACGCTCAAGCTGCTGCGGGCACGGTTCAACTATGCCTTCGATGGGCGGGAAGGGTATCCCTCGATCATCGACGCCAGCCCGTTGCCGGACCGGTTGACCATTGGCGACATCGACATCCATTGCGTCGATCAGCCGCATGGCAATATTTTTTCAACAGGTTTTCGATTTATTCATAATGGCTTGTCCATAGGATATGCCACGGACTTTCATGCAGTGACGGACGAGATGATCGCCCTTTATACCGGCGTCGACATCTGGGTAGTGGACGCGCTGCGGCGCAAACCGCATCCGACCCATCCCCACCTCGCGCTCACGCTGGCCGCCATCGCACAGGTGCGGCCGGGAAGGGCGATCCTGACCCATATGGACCAGAGCATGGACTATGAAGGGCTGATGGCCGAACTGCCGGACGGGGTCGAACCGGGTTATGACGGGTTGCGGATAAGCGCATGACCCTGGACCAGTCGGCCAATCTGCTCTGGTACATCTTGGCCATGGTACTGGTTGGATCGGCTTTGGTGGCGCGCCGTATGGCCTTGCGCAGCGCGCTGGCCATGGTGCTGGCGTGGATCGGCATCTTTGCCATTGTCCTGGTGATCGTGAGCTATCGCCGCGAAATGGGCGGCGTGGCCGAGCGCGTGCAATCGGAAGTGACCGGCAAGCCGATCCAGCGCGCCGAAGGACAGACGCTGCGCATCGCGGCCGCTCCGGACGGCCATTATTGGGTGGACGGCACGATCAACGGGACAGCGGCGCGATTCCTGATCGACAGCGGCGCGACGATCACGGCGCTGTCGGAGCAGACGGCGAAGGCTGCCGGGCTGAATATCGATCCCAATGCGATGCCGGTGGTGATGCAGACCGCCAATGGGCCGGTCGATGCGAAAAGATCGTCCGTCGGGACATTGGCGGTCGGCCCGGTGCGGGTCAGCGATCTGCCCGTGGTCGTGTCGCCGGCCTTTGGCGACATCAATGTCATCGGCATGAACATGCTGTCGCAACTGCGCCGCTGGGGCGTGGAGGATGGCGAGATGGTGCTGACGCCATGAAGGGCGTGAAATGCATCCCCCTCTCGCATGGCCTGGATTTATTTAACATAATATATATTATCGGACTTAACCATGCCCCCAAATGATCCCGTTTCCAAACAGGTCGATTCCGCCCCTCTCGAAGAGATTGGCACGCCTGAAACCCCTCTGGATCGTGGCGTGGACCATGGTGTCGAAGATGGTGTCGAAGATGGTGTCGAAGCGAGCCCGGCCGACATCATGCCGCTCGCACGGATCATGGCGCGGCTGCGCGATCCCGATATCGGCTGCCCCTGGGATATCGCGCAGGATTTCGCCTCGATCGCGCCCTATACGATTGAGGAAGCCTATGAAGTCGCCGATGCCATCGAACGCGACGACATGGCGGCACTGAAGGATGAGCTTGGCGATCTGCTGCTCCAGGTCGTCTTTCACGCGCGCATGGCCGAACAGGCCGGACAATTCGCGCTCGCTGACGTGATCGACGGCATTTCCGCCAAGATGGTGCGCCGCCATCCCCATGTTTTTGGTGATGGTGTTGCACGGCAGGATGGCCATGCCCAATGGGAAGCAATCAAGGCCGCCGAGAGGGCCGAGAAGGAGCCGGACCCTAGCGCCCTCGCCGGCGTGGCCATCGCCCTGCCCGCCCTGCTCCGTGCCGAGAAGCTTCAGAAACGGGCAGCGCGCACCGGCTTCGACTGGCCCGATATAGTGGGCGTTTATGAAAAGATTATCGAAGAAATCGAAGAGGTTAAAAATACAACTTCCCAGAAAGAGCGAGAGGAGGAGGTCGGCGACCTGCTCTTTGCCGTGGTCAACCTGGCCCGCCATCTGAAGGTCGATCCGGAAGCGGCACTGCGCGCCGGTAACGCCAAGTTCGAGCGCCGCTTTCGTGCGATGGAGACCGCTGCCGGTGAAGCATTTACGGCCATGTCGCTCGAGGAAAAGGAAGCGCTATGGCTGAAGGCCAAGATCGAGACCAGGAACCCAGAATGATCCGCCCGGCCCGATCGGATGATGCCGATGGCCTCTGGCGCATATTGGAGCCGGTGATCCGGGCCGGCGAAACGCTCGCCATCCCCCGCGCCATGACGCGCGAGGATGCCATTGCGACATGGCTGGGCGCCGACCGGGAAACCTTCGTGCTGGAGGAAGACAGCCGGCTGCTCGGCCTGTTCTATATTCGCGCCAATCAGGCTGGCGGCGGCGCGCATGTCGCCAATGCCGGCTATGTGACCGCCGCCGATGCGCTGGGACGCGGCGTCGCGCGCCGGATGTGCGCGGCGTCGCTGGAGATTGCCCGGCAACGGGGCTTCCGTGCAATGCAGTTCAATTTCGTGATTTCCACGAACAGCCGGGCCGTGGCGCTGTGGGAAGGCATGGGTTTTGCGATCGTCGGGCGCTTGCCTGCGGCCTTCGACCACCCTGCCCTTGGCCTGGTGGACGCGCTGGTGATGCACCGTTCCCTGATCGATTGAGCCGCTAATCCAGCCAGCGTTCCGATGGCAGCAGCAACGACCGCACAAGGCTGCTGCTGGGCGGCATGCCATCATAGGTTGCGAAGCCATGATGCCAGAAGGCATCCCAGACCGTCAGGATGGCGATGATCGCCAGCACCGCGGCGCTGGCGATGCAGAGCCGGCGCGCGATACGGGCAGCATGATCCCCGGTCTTGGGCACCGATATCGCCATCAGCGCCAAGGGAAGCAGTGGCAGGAAATATCTGCCCTGCACGCCCTGGACATAGTCCGCCCCCAGCGGCGTGCCCGTCAGATAGAGGGCGGTTTCCACCAGCAGCGCCGACCCGCCGGCGATGGCGAGCCACCAGAGCCGCGTGCCCCACCCTGCCCGCACGCCATCGCCGGACCACAGCGCCGCACCGAGCATGATCCCGGCAAGCGGATAGGCTGCGAGGGGCAGTAGGATGCTGTTCCAGCCAAAGCGACCGACGATCTGCAGCGCGTAGACCGGGGACCGCTCGGCGATGCTCGTTGCGAGTATCCGTGCGAAGCCGAGCGGATCGTGCAGGACGACCGCAAGCTGGTCCGCCAGCGGCGCCGTCATCGTCATCTCGCCGGTCTTGCGCGACATGATATGGTAAAGCGCCTGCGTGCCGCCCGCATATTTCATCCAGCCGATGAATGCAGCCGCGCCGAAACCGGCGGCGGCGATCAGGATCGTGCCGGTGCGCAGCCGCCGGGGCCGGCCTTCTCCCGCCTCGGGCCAGCGTAGCCCCGCGAGCATGAGGGGGAGGTATACGCCCTTGGCGAGTGCCAGAAAGGGGGCGGTGAGGAATGGCAATCCCGCCGTCCATCGCCGGACGCGCCCTTGCCCGCCAAAGCCCAGATGCAGCGACACTGCGAGCGCCAGCCATCCCACCGCGTTGATGCCCGCATCGGGCGAGAGCGAGCCGGCCTGATAGGCGGAGGTCGGCAAAGCCGCGACGGCCAGCAATACCATCCGGCCGAAGGGCAGCAGGCGGAGCGCGGCATGGAGCAGCACCAGCGCGGTCAGGGCATTGGCGATCCGCCCCAGATAAAAGGCGCCAAGACGCGGCAATCCGGCCCCTTCCCCGGCGGCCAGCCCGATGGCCTGCGGCAGGTAGAGCGTCGGCGCATAGCTTGCGACATTGGGGAAGTCGCCAAAGCCTTCGCCCGGCCGCGCCGCATCGGCCCGCCATGCCGCCGCCCACTGGTCCATCCGATAGCGTGTCCGCACGGTGGCCTTCTCGGCGGGGAAGTCCACGTCGCGCAGACCGAGCGCTGCGTTGGGAAGCGCGCCACCAATGGCAGCACCTTGCCGGCTGGCGACGAGTCCTCCTTCCCGGAGGAATAAGGCTTTCATGTAGTGCTGGTTTTCATCGGGCGCCTGAAAGGGTGGCGTCAGGACGGCAAAGGCCAGCGTCATGAGGCAGATGAGCGCGAACATCAGCCGTTCGACGCCGGCAAGCCCGCCGGGATGGTCCGGGCCTGCCGCATGGCAGATCAAAGGGGATGGCGCGTGCTTCATCGGCCTTGCCCTAGCCCGAAATCCTGAAGGAGCGGTTAGGGCGGGTTATTCACGGCCGACGCGATGCGGGTCTATTGCGCGGCCTGCCTGGAGAGGAAGCGGGCCTGGGCGGACGCCGAAAGCCGCGCTTCCACCACGATATCCTGCCCGTCCGCGGCGGTGGACAGCACGGTGCCATGTTCATGCAGCCATGCCAGCGCAGCGCCATCGCCGGCGTCGAGGCGCAGCGTCACGACACGCGCATCGGCGGTCAGCCGGGTGCTGATATCGACCTTCAATGCGTCGACGCCCTCGCCGGTCAGCGCCGAGAGGATGACAACGTCATCCCGCCGCGCGGCGCGTTCGCGCACCGTCTCCACATCGTCCGCGCTCAGCAGGTCCAGTTTGTTCCAGGCCTCGACGATGGGCACGGGCGCTTCCCTGCCTTCCGCCGGGCTATTGCCGCCGTCCCGCTCGATCACGCCCAGTTCGGCGAGGACATCCAGCACATCCTCGCGCTGCGCTTCGCTGTCGGGATGGGCAATATCGCGGACATGGACGATCAGGTCGGCCGACAGCACTTCCTCCAGCGTCGCGCGGAAGGCCGCGACCAGCTGGGTCGGAAGGTCGGACACAAAGCCCACGGTGTCGGACAGGATCGCCTTGTCCAGCCCCGGCAAGGATATCTGCCGCATCGTCGGATCGAGCGTCGCGAACAGCATGTCCTGTGCCATGACGTCGGCGCCGGTCATACGGTTGAACAATGTCGACTTGCCGGCATTGGTATAGCCCACCAGCGCAATCACCGGCCAGGGCGCCTTCTGCCGCCGGGCGCGATGCAGGCCGCGGGTGCGCGTCACCTGCTCCAGCTCGCGGCGGATTTTCGCCATGCGATCGCGGATCATGCGCCGGTCGGCCTCGATCTGGGTCTCGCCCGGACCGCCAAGGAAGCCGAAGCCGCCGCGTTGCCGCTCAAGATGGGTCCAGCTGCGCACCAGCCGTCCGGCCTGATAATCCAGATGGGCAAGCTCCACCTGCAGCCGGCCTTCATTGGTCGCCGCGCGCTCGCCGAAGATTTCGAGGATCAGGCCGGTCCGGTCGATGACCTTGGCGCCTGTGCCCTTTTCCAGATTGCTCTGCTGGACGGGGCTCAGCGCATTGTCGACGATGACCAGTTCGGCCTCATGCTCATGCGCCAGCGCGGTGATGTCGTCCACCTGCCCGCTGCCGAACAGGGTGGCCGGGCGGCGGTCGCGCACGCGATAGGCCCGTGCGCCGCGCACATCGATGCCGATGGCGAGCGCAAGCCCCTTCGCCTCTTCCAGGCGCGCGTCGCTGTCGCGCCGGTTGTCGCCGCGCGTATCGGCATGAACGACGATAGCCCGCGCGCCGCGCGAAACCTCGTCTTCGCTATCGCGATCAAAGACGCTCATCGGCTGTCGACATAAGCGCGCCCGGCCGCTCTGCCCTGTCGAAAAGAGGAGCGCGGAGCGGCCGGTATTGCGCCATTGTCCCTGCGGTTCAGTCGTCCGCGCCTTCGCCCTCGGCCGAAAGGTCGAGCGGATGGGCCGGCTGTACCGTGGAAATCGCATGCTTGTAGACGAGCTGCGCCATGCCGTCGCGTTCCAGCAACATGCAGAACAGGTCGAACGCAGCGATCTCGCCCTGAAGCATCACGCCGTTCACCAGGAACATCGTGACCGGCTCGCGCGCCTTGCGCACCGCCGTCAGGAAGATTTCCTGCAGCAGCTTGGGCTTGCGATCGTTCGCGTCGAACGCCTTGCGCACGTCCGAAAGGTCCATCGGCTGCGCCGGCATGACCGTAGAAATGGCGTGCTTGTACACCAGCTGGGATTGACCGTCGCGGCGCAGCAGCACGGAGAAATTGTCGAACCAGGTGATGATGCCCTGCAGCTTCACACCCTTGACGAGGAACATCGTGACGGGCGTCTTCGATTTGCGCAGGCTGTTCAGGAAGATGTCCTGAAGGTTGTTTACTTTTTCGGCCATGATCAGCCTTTCCGTTATTGGCGGGACGTTGCCCGCACGTGCGCCCTTGGTAAGGCGTCGTACCTGCCCGCCGCGTATCGAGGGGCACCACGCCTTCTAACGCAAATGCGAAAGAAGGTCCATCGGTTATGGCACGGCCCAGCTTAATTGCCGTCCTTGCCATCTGTAATCCCTAGAAGTTTCAGCTTTCTGTGGAGCGCCGAGCGCTCCATGCCGATGAATGTTGCAGTGCGGGATATGTTGCCGGAGAAGCGGCGGATCTGGATGCGGAGATATTCCCGCTCGAAACTTTCCCGTGCTTCACGCAGCGGCGATCCCATGATCGCGCCATGCCCCAGCACCTCCGACCCCGCGCCGCCCGTGGCCTCGGCAGGCAGCATGTCCAGCTCGATCCGGCCGATGCGGTCGCCGGGCGCCAGGATCATCGTCCGCTCGATGACGTTGCGCAACTGGCGAACGTTGCCGGGCCATTCGCAGGCCTGCAGCGCGGCAATCGCGTCGGTGGCGATATCGGGCGCGGGCACGCGGCGCTCGGCGGCGAAGCGGGCGAGATAATGGTCGACCAGCGGCGGAATATCGTCCCGCCGTTCGCTCAGCGACGGGATGACCAGCGGCACGACATTCAGGCGATAATAGAGATCCTCGCGGAACCGCCGTTCCTCGATCTCATGCGCAAGGTCGAGCGCGGTCGAGGAAATGACGCGCACATCCACCTTCACCTGCCGCTGGCCGCCGACCCGCGTGAAGCTCTGGTCCGTCAGCACCCGCAGGATCTTCGCCTGGGTGGTGAGCGGCATGTCCGCGATTTCGTCCAGATACAGCGTCCCGCCATGCGCCTGCTCAAGGAAGCCGGGGCGCACGAGACCGCTCTGGTCCTCGAAGCCGAAAAGCTCCTCCTCCACCCGCTCCGGGTCCATCCGGGCGGCGGCGACGATGACGAAGGGGGCGTCCGCCCTGCCCGACCAGGCATGGAGCATCCGCGCGGCGACTTCCTTGCCCACGCCCGCGGGACCGGAAATGAGCACGCGGCTTCCTGTGCCGGCGACCTTCTTGATGGTCGCGCGCACGCCGTTGATCGCGGTCGATGTACCGGTCAGTTCGTCATCCTGGCCGATCCGGGCCCGCAGGAACTGATTTTCGCGGCGCAGCCGTTCCGTCTCGGTCGCCCGGGCGACGAGGTGGATCAGCCGATCCGCCTCGAACGGCTTTTCGATGAAATCGACCGCGCCCTTGCGGATCGCGGCGACGGCGGTGTCGATATTGCCATGGCCGGAAATCATGAGGACGGGGATGGAGGGATCGCGCTTCTTGATCTCGTCCAGCAGCTCCAGCCCGTCGAGCCGCGAGCCCTGCAGCCAGACGTCGAGCAGCACCAGCGAAGGGCGGCGGGAATCCAGCGCTTCGATCGCGGCATCGCTGGTGGCGGCGGTGCGGGCGGCATAGCCCTCATCCTCCAGCACACCGGCAACCAGATCGCGGATATCTTCCTCGTCGTCGACAATCAGAACATCAAGCGCCATGGGTGGTCATCATTCCCTTGCTGTCGATACCCCGGCCATCGGGGATTTCCCGCCCTTCTTCCAGACGTTCCAGAACGTCGGGGGCAAGATGGATGGAAACACGCGCGCCGCCGCCGGGGGCGTCGGTGAACGCGATGTCGCCGAAATGTTCCTCTACGATCTTCTTGACGATGGCGAGGCCAAGGCCGGTGCCCTTCGCACGCGTCGTCATATAGGGTTCAAGGATGCGCTCGCGCTGGGGCGGCAGGCCGACGCCGTCGTCGCTCACCTCGATCAGCAACCGGCCATCCTCTTCACGGCGCAGCGCCATCGACACATGGCCGCGCATCCCGCTGTCGGTCGAAGGCGGCTTGGCCTCGATCGCCTCGACCGCATTCTTGACGATATTGGTCAAGGCCTGCCCGATCTGCCGCCGGTCGCACACCATTTCCAGGGCATCGACGTCGGAGACGAAGCGGAAGGCGATGTCCGGATGGGCGACTTCATGCAGGAACAGCGCATGGCGGGCGATGTCGCCAATGGCTTCCGACCGGAAGACCGGCTTGGGCATCCGCGCGAAGGAGGAGAATTCGTCCACGATCCGGCGCAGGTCGCCCACTTGCCGCACGATCGTGCCGGTCAGGCGGGTGAAGGTGCTGCGATCGCCCTGGATTTCGTCGGCATAGCGCCGTTGCAGGCGCTCGGCCGCCAGCTGGATCGGGGTCAGCGGATTCTTGATCTCATGCGCGATGCGGCGCGCCACGTCGGACCATGCGGCCCGGCGCTGGTCCGAAAGCTGCTGGGTGATATCATCGAAGGTCAGCACATGGCCGGTGGAATCGCGCGCCACCTTGACCGCCAGCGTGCGCAGGTCGCCCAGCGTCTTGACCTGCACGATGGCGGCCGGCTCGCCCTCGGCGACCAGATCGGCAAGTTCGGGGGAGAGTTCTCGCAGCGGACGGCCCACGGGCTCCTGCCCCTCCTCGACCAGGATCGTCATCGCCGAGCTGTTGAGCAGCCGGACAATGCCCTGCTGGTCCACCGACAGCACGCCTGCCGTCACGCCGGAGAGGATCGCCTCGATGAAGGCGCGGCGATTGTCGAGCTGGCTGTTGGCGGCGACCAGCGCGCTGGTCTGCGCTTCCAACCGCTGCGTCATGCGGTTGAAGGCGCTGGCAAGCGTGCCGATCTCGTCGCGCGCATGCGGCCCCGACACGCGGGTGGAAAGATCGCCCGCCGTGATCCGCCGCGAGGCATCGACCAGTTCGTTCACCGGGCGCACCAGCCGGTCGGCGACCTTCAGCGCAATCCACACGGCAATGCCGACCAGCAGCAGGGACCCCACGAACAGCGCCACGTTGAAGCGCAACTGCAACTGCCGCGACCGCTTGGCGAAATCCTCATAACTGCCCTGCAACGCCTGGGCGCGCTCCACCTGGCTGAAGCCCGATACATCGGAATCGCGCGTCGTATAGAGATAGACCTGGGACGCGGGGTACAGCAGCGTCACGGCCTCGATCTGCTTGTCCTTGGCGCGGACAACGGCATCCTCGCCCTTTTGCAGACGCCGCACCACATCGGGGGTCAGGATGGCGTTTATGGGCGTATTGTCCGGATCGACCTTGGCGGCGGTGCGGGCCACGCCATCCTTGCCGACTTCGATGATCGCCGACCGGCTGAGCTTGCGCGTCACGACCTGATAGACATAGCCTTCGGTGAAATCCGGGCTGTTGACCCCTTTTTCGTTCAGATAGTCGCGCAGGTCGCTGGCCATCGTCAGCGTCTCGTCGCGCACCTCGCGCAGGTTCTGGTCATAATAGCCGCGCGCGAAATCGCTCGCATTCTGGAGTACGCCACGGGCGCTGTCGGAAAACCAGAACTGCACGCCATATTGGAACAGCAGCGAGGCAAAGATCACCACCAGCAGCATCGGCACGCTAGCGATGGTAGAGAAGATGGCGACCAGGCGGACATGCAATTGCCCGTCGCTGCCGACAGCCGAGCGGGCGGCGCGGCGCTTGGCCACCCGGCGGCCCACCAGCATCAGCAGCGCGATGGCCGGCACGAGGTTTGCCACCAGCAGCAGCGCGACGATCGGCGGCGTCAGCAGGCTGTAGCTCTGCCCCTGCCCCGAGACCAGGAAATAGGTCATGACGGCGATGACCAGCAGCAGCATCAAGGTCGTGCCTTCCACGACCGCCGCGAAATTATGTTGCCTCAACCGTTCGGGAAGATGGCGGCGCCAGCTGGTCAGAAGCTCCGATCCGGCGTCATTGTCGCCATTTTCGCTCTGGGGCGGCGTGGTTTCGGGAGAGGGGGCCGTAGCGGAACCACCCCGGGCAATGCCCGTCCATTCCTTCGTATCGTGATTCTGCGGCAATCCCGCGTTCGCAGTCATAGTTGCACGGTTACAACAACGACGTGCCTATTAAAACACACAATATGACAAAATGACTGTCGTTGATCCAAGCGGAAAGGCGTTCCGTCGAATGATCGGGCGCTTATCGGCCACCTATCCGGGTGCCTCAGGCCCCCTCGCCTGCGTCAATCATTCTGGCGCAGGCGTGTGGGATCGAGATTATAGTCGGTCAGCTTCTTGCGCAACGTATTGCGATTGATGCCGAGCAGGGCCGCGGCGCGGATTTGGTTGCCGTCGACGCTCAACAGCGTCTCCCGCAGCAGCACGGGTTCCACGATTGCCAGCAGGTCGTCATGCAGGGTTTCAAGCGGCCGCACGCGACCGATGCCAAGCTGCGCCCGCGCCCATGTCCGCACCGCCCCGGCGATCTGCTCCGCCCCGGCATTGGGCTGGTCGTCACCGGCATTGCCGAACGGCAGCGCATGGCGCAGCATCTCGCTGGTGATCAGCGTTTCGCGCGTCAGCACCGACAGGCGCTGCATCAGGTTCTGCAATTCGCGCACATTGCCCGGCCAGCTATAGGCCGCCAGCAACGCCGCCGCATCGTCCGCAAGCGCCTTGCGGGGCAGCCCTTCGTTCGCGGCGCGATCGAGGAAATGGCGGGCGAGCAGCATGATGTCGTCGCCCCGCTCGCGCAGCGGCGGCAGGGCGATGGGCACCACCGCCAGCCGATAATAAAGATCCTCGCGAAAGCGGTTCTCGCCGATCAATGTCGGCAGATTCTTGTTGGTCGCGGCGATGATGCGGACATTGACCTTGACCGGATTGGAGCCGCCCACGGTCGTCACCTCGCCCGACTGGAGCACGCGCAGCAGCCGGGTCTGCGCCTCCAGCGGCATGTCGCCGATCTCGTCCAGGAACAGCGTGCCGCCCTGCGCCTGTTCGAACTTGCCGGCGGTGCGCGCATGCGCCCCGGTGAAGGCGCCTTTTTCATAGCCGAAAAGCTCCGCCTCGATCAGTTCGCGCGGGATGGCGGCCATGTTGATCGCGACGAAGGGCTTGGTCCGGCGATGGCCAAGGTCGTGAATGGCCTCCGCCACCAGTTCCTTGCCCGTGCCCGACTCGCCCAGCACCAGGATCGTCAGGTCGTTGGAGATGACACGGGCGATCGTGCGATAGACTTCCTGCATCGCCGGCGACCGGCCGACCAGCGGCAGGCCGTCACTGGCGGGCGCCCCATCCGCTTCCCTTATGCCGGGGCTTTGCCGCCGGGTCGCCAGCGCATCCGAAACCGCGCGGGACAGTTCATTGAGGTCGAAGGGCTTGGGCAGATATTCGAACGCGCCCTGCTCGGTCGCCCGCACGGCGGTGTTCAGGGTATTCTGCGCCGAAAGGATGATGACGCTGATCCCCGGGTCCTGCGCCACGATATCCTTCACATCGTCCAGCCCGTCGCCATCCGGCAGCATGACGTCGGTAATCAACACGTCGGGCGCGAAACTGCCGAGCAGCGCCGTGCGCTCGCTGACCGATGCGGCGGTCTTCACCTTATGGCCGCGGCGGCGAAGCGCCTCCCCCACCACAACGCAGATGGCAGGATCGTCGTCCACGACCAGAACCTTGCCCGGCATTGATGACATCAGCCCATTCCCATTGGCAGCAGCACGCGGAAAATCGTCTCCCTCGCCGCCTCGTCGCGGACATATTGCACGAAACCGTTCATGTCGCGAACCAGCTTGTCGACGAGGGCAAGGCCAAGCCCCTGCCCGTCGCGCTTGCCGGTGATGAAGGGGTTGAACAGATGGTCGCGGATATGCGCGGGCACGCCCGGCCCGTTGTCGATCACCAGGATTTCGATCGGCAACACCTTGCTGCCCTTTTCACCCAGCATGACCGACACGCCATGGCGGAACGCGGTCTCGATCCTGACGGCGGGATGATCGACCTTGCCAAGTGCCTCGGTGGCATTTTTGAGCAGGTTGATCATCACCTGCACCAACGCATCGCCATTGATCAGCGCAAATGGCAATGATGGATCATAACGTTTTGATATATCAATATTCTTGCCAAATCCGGCTCGGGCAAGGCGCACCGCCCTGTCGATCAGCGGATAGATGTTTTCCGCCGTGCAGGTCAGCGTGCGCTCGGTCGTGAAGTCCTGCATGCGGTCGATGAGCGCCGCGATCCGATCGACCTCGTTGCAGATCAGCTGGGTCAGGGCGGCCGTTCCGGGCTCTCCGGTCTCCAGCAATTGCGCCGCGCCGCGAATGCCCGACAGCGGGTTCTTGATCTCATGCGCCAGGATGGCGGCAGCGCCCATGGCCGACCGCGTGCCGCCGGCCGTGCGACGATGGCCGATCTTCTGCGCCTGGCTCTTGGGATGGATGGAGACGACCCGCCAGCCGTCATGGTCGGGGATCGGAGAAATCATCAGGTCCACTTCCGTCGCCGCCGTGCGCCCGGCATGCACCTGGACATCATAGGCCGCCAGTGGCTTGTCGCTATGCCAGATGTCGAAGCGCGTATTGTCATCGGCCATGCGGACGGTCCGGCCGATATCGCTGCCCACGATCGCCGATCGCGCCATGTTGAGCAGCGTTTCCGCGCGCACATTGGTGTCGGCGATGCGGTTGTCGGGCGCCACGACGAGCACCGCGACGGGAAATGCCGTGACGATGTCCGCCAGCGAAGGTTCCGTCCGCTTCGGCCGGGTCGGGGCCTGCCGCTGGGGCGGAACGGAAATGTCCATCCTGTTCAGGCGGCCTGCCTGATGTCGGCGCCGTTCCCGGCCTCGGCGATCAGCGGCGCGTAAAAGGCTTCCAGCATGGCCAGCACCCGCTCGGCCGAGGGCTCCTGGTTGACGGCATTGCGGAATTCCGCCGATCCGGTCAGCCCCTTGGTGTACCAGCCGATATGCTTGCGCGCCATGTTGACGCCGACGCCATGGTCGTAATGGTCCAGCATCGCGCGATAATGTTCGACGATGACGTCATATTGCTCGGCCAGCGAGGGGTCGGCCAGCTCCTGCCCCGTGGCGAGCCAGTGCATCACCTGCCCGATCAGCCATGGCTTGCCATAGGCGCCGCGCCCGATCATCACGCCGTCGGCACCGCTCTGGTCCAGCGCGGCCTCGACATCGGCGATGGAGCAGATGTCGCCATTGACGATGACGGGCAGCGACACGGCATCCTTCACCTTGCGGATGAAGGACCAGTCGGCCGATCCCTTGTACATCTGGCAGCGGGTGCGGCCGTGGACAGTGATGAGCTTCGCACCCAGATCTTCGGCGATATGGGCCAGTTCCGGGGCGTTCAGGCTGTTATGGTCCCAGCCCATGCGCATCTTGACGGTCACAGGCACGTCGACGGCCTTCACCGTCGCCTCGATCAGCGCGGCAGCCAGCGGCAGGTCGCGCATCAGCGCGCTGCCGGCATCGCCATTGACGACCTTCTTGACCGGGCAGCCCATGTTGATGTCGATAATCGCCGCGCCGCGATCGGCATTGAGCTTCGCCGCTTCGGCCATTTCGCCGGGCGAGCAGCCGGCAAGCTGCATCGACACCGGCTCCTCGGTCGGGTGCCAGGCCGCTTTCTGGATCGATTGCCGGGTCTCGCGGATCATCGCTGCGGAGGCGATCATCTCGGTCACGTTCAGCCCGCAGCCAAAGCGCCGCACGAGCGTGCGGAAGGGCATGTCCGTCACCCCGGTCATGGGTGCGAGAATGACGGGCGAGTCGATCACGACCGAGCCGATGGAGATGGGGCCGATGGAAATGGGAGCGAGCGCGCGCATATGCCTGTTGCCTAAAAATCAGGCAGCCCATAGCCTTTACCGGCCGGTTTCACAAGGGCAGTGACCCGGCGCGCCTCTCCGGTGCTGACGCGGGCGGCTAGCAGCGCGCCATCATAACGGCTATGGCGCCGCCCATGACACCGGCCGGCAGAACCGTTGCGATCATCGTCGCCGCAGGCAGGGGCGAACGCGCCGGTGGCGGCGTGCCCAAGCAATTCCGCATGCTTGCCGGACAGCCGGTGATCGCCCGCGCCGTCGGCCCGTTCGTTACCCACCCCCGGATCGACTCGATCATATTGGTCGTGGGTGAAGGGCAGCAGGACATGACGCAGGCAGCACTTGAAGCGATGACGTCACCACCGCCGCCCTGCCCGCCGAGCATCGTCACCGGCGGCGCGACGCGACGGCAATCGGTGCTGGCCGGTCTGTTCCATGTGGCAGAAACAGGAGGCGCAGCGCGCGTGCTCATTCATGACGCCGCCCGCCCCCTCCTGCCCGCCGCCGTCATCGACCGCCTGCTGATAGCCCTGGATGAGGCGCGCGGCGCCGTGCCGGTGCTGCCGGTGGTGGATACGCTGGCACGGGGCGATGGTGCCCTGGGCAGCGCGCTGGGCGAGATCGTGGATCGCGACAGCCTGTATCGGGTGCAGACGCCCCAGGCCTTTGCGTTCGACGCGGTCTGGGAAGCACATCGTACATGGTCCGGGGCGCAGGAGCCCACGGACGACGCCCAGATGCTGCGGGCACGAGGCCATGACGTCACGCTGGTCGATGGCGACCGCGCGCTGGAGAAACTGACGATGGCGGAAGATTTCGATGCGGCGGCTTTGCGCCTTGGCGCCGCCGCGCTGCCGCGTACCGGCATGGGCTATGATGTGCATCGGCTGGTGGCGGGCGAAGACCTGTGGCTCTGCGGCGTGCAGGTGCCGCACGACAGGGGGCTTTCGGGGCATAGTGACGCCGATGTCGCGCTCCATGCGCTTGTCGATGCCCTGTTGGGCGCGCTGGCCGATGGCGATATCGGCAGCCACTTCCCGCCCTCCGATCCGCAGTGGCGCGGCGCGGCGTCGTCGCGCTTCGTCACCTATGCCCGCGACCTTGTGGAACAACGCGGCGGCGCGATCATTCATGTGGATGTAACGATCATTTGCGAAGCACCGAAAATCGGCCCACATCGCGATGCGATGCGCGCACGGGTCGCCGCGCTTCTGGACATTTCGCCCGCGCGCGTCTCGATCAAGGCGACAACGACCGAGCGGCTCGGCTTTGCCGGACGCGGAGAAGGGATTGCCGCACAGGCCGTTGCCACCATCACCCTTCCGGATCTATTCTGATCATCATGCCAGACACTATTCTTCCCCCCGAACTGGTCGAACTGGCGCGCAGGGTCGTGGCCGAGAACAAGCGCGCCGGCCGCATGGTGGCCGTCGCCGAAAGCTGCACCGGCGGGCTGGTGTCCGCCGCCATCACCGAGATCGCGGGATCGTCGGAGATGTTCAGCGCCGGTTTCGTGACCTATTCCAATGAGATAAAGAGCGATGTGCTGAATGTTTCGCACGATGTGCTCGATACCTTTGGCGCCGTTTCCATCGCCGTTGCCTGGTCGATGGCGCAGGGCGCGCTGGTGCGCTCCCATGCCGATGTCGCCGTCGCGATCACGGGCGTGGCGGGGCCGGGAGGGGGAAGCGACAAGAAGCCGGTGGGCACGGTCGTCTTCGCCCGCGCCGAAAAAGGCGGCAATCCCGACAAGATCATCGCCGACATGCGGCATTTCGACGATAGCGGCCGCGGCGGCGTTCGCCTTCAGGCGGCGCTCTGCGCGCTCGAACTGCTGCTGCCCGACGCGCCCACACCGTAAAGCGCGGCGGCGCGAGCTTCGAAGGCGCCGATCATCTTGCGCAATGCGCTGTGGAACACCTGCCCCGCCAATGCTTCGAACAGGCGGTTCTTGAAGGCGAACTCCACCTCGAAATCGACCAGCACGCCGCCATGCCCATCGGGACGGAAGCGCCAGTCATTGTGGAGATGCTTCAGCGGCCCGTCGACATAATCGACATGCACCCGCTCCGGCCGCGTCTTGTTGACCCTTGAGGTGAAGCTCTCGCGCAGCCCCTTGAAACCCACGATGATGTCCGCGACCATCAGCGTCTCGCTATCCTCGCGCACGCGGATGGCCGAGATCCAGGGCAGGAACTGATCGTAGGACTGAACGTCGGCGACAAGATCGAACATCTGCTCGGGCGTGTAGGGCAACGCCCGTGTTTCACTATGCTTTGGCATCGGCCTTCCCGGCTGCAGCCTTGGCGAGCTGGGCTTCGCGGGCGGCGCGCATTTCGGCAAAATCCTTGCCGGCATGATAGCTCGACCGCGTGAGCGGGCTGGACGCCACCTGCAGGAAGCCCTTGGCCCGGGCGATCGCGGCAAAGCCGGCAAAGGCCTGCGGCGTCACGAAGTCGATGACCTTGGCATGCTTGGGCGTGGGCTGCAGATATTGGCCCATGGTGAGGAAATCGATGTCGGCCGAGCGCATGTCGTCCATCACCTGATGCACTTCCAGCCGCTCCTCGCCCAGGCCCAGCATGATGCCGGACTTGGTGAAGATCGACGGATCATGCCGCTTCACCGATTCGAGCAGACGCAGCGAGGCATAATAGCGGGCACCGGGGCGAATGGTGGGGTACAGCCGGGGCACCGTTTCCAGATTATGGTTGTAGACGTCCGGCCGCGCCTCGACGATCGACTCGACCGCTGCCTGCGCCTTGTTGCGGAAATCAGGGGTCAGAATCTCGATGGTCGTGTTCGGTGTCGTGCGGCGCAGTTCCTGGATCACCTTCACGAATTGCGATGCGCCGCCATCGGGCAGGTCGTCGCGGTCGACCGAGGTGATGACGATATGCTCAAGGCCCATTTCCGCCGCCGCTTCGGCCAGATGCATGGGTTCCAGCGGATCGACCTTGCGCGGCAGGCCGGTCTTGACGTTGCAGAAGGCGCAGGCACGGGTGCAGACATCGCCCAGGATCATGACGGTTGCGTGCTTCTTGCTCCAGCACTCGCCGATATTGGGGCAGGCCGCTTCCTCGCACACGGTCGCAAGACCTTTTTCGCGCATGAGCTTTTTGGTTTCGACATAGCCGGGGCTTGTCGGGGCCTTCACCCGTATCCAGTCAGGCTTGCGCGTGCGAGGCGCAGATGGGTCGATGCGTGCGATCTCGTTCATGCGCCCCAGATAGCGATGCATCGCCGCTCTTGCCAGCCCCTTGCGCCCGTCCTAACGGCATGAACGAACCAAGGCGGAGCATCATGACCGATTTTTCTGACATGCTGGCCGGCTACAGGCGCTTTCGCGACACCGGATGGGCGAGCCAGCGGGAACGCTGGGGGGAATTGAGCACCGGGCAGAAGCCCAGGGTGATGATCATCGCCTGTTCGGACAGCCGAGTCGATCCGGCGCAGATATTCGATACCAATCCGGGCGAGATCTTCGTCGTCCGCAATGTGGCGGCACTGGTCCCCCCCTTCGAGACCGCGCCGGGTCATCATGGCGTGTCGGCCGCGCTGGAATTCGCGGTGCAGGTGCTGGGCGTGGGGGAAATCGTCGTCATGGGCCATGGCCTGTGCGGCGGCTGCAGTGCCGCGCTGACGCAGGAACTGAAGGATGCCCCGCCGGGCGAGGGCGGCTTCATCGCCAACTGGATCGAAATGCTGGACGGCGCGCGGGAGCGCGTGGTGGCGGTGCATGGCGATGCCCGCGACCGCCCGGCCCAGCGCGCGATGGAGCAGGAAGCGGTGAGGGTGAGCCTGACCAACCTGCGGACCTTCCCCTGCATCCAGAGCAAGGAACGCAAGGGAACCGTCCGGCTGATCGGCGCCTTTTTCGCGATATCGGATGGCGTGCTGCATGTGCTGGACGAAGGCACGGATCGCTTCATCCCGGCCGCCGCCGCCTGAAACCCGTATCGGGCGCATCCCGTCCCTGCTGGAGAAAATCCATGGCTGACAGTGCCGCTACCGCCAATATCGCGCTGCTGATCGACGCCGACAACGCCTCCCACCGCGCGCTGGACCCGGTGCTGACGGTGCTGGCGGAGCTTGGCACGGTCAATATCCGCCGCGCCTATGGCAACTGGCGCAAGCCCGCGCTCAAGGCCTGGGCGGACCTGTCCATCGCCCAGGCGATCCAGCCCTATCAGCAGTTCGACCTGACCAAGGGCAAGAACGCCACCGACATGCGCATGACCATCGACGCCATGGACATGCTCTACAGCGGCCGGGTGCAGGGCTTCGGGCTGATGTCGAGCGACAGCGATTTCACGCCGCTGGTCATGCGCATCAGGCAGGACGGTTTGCCGGTCTATGGCTTTGGCGCAGCCAATACGCCCGAAGGGTTCCGGCAGGCCTGCACCCGCTTCATCGACGTGGGCGCATTGCTGCGATCGGAGGACGAGCCGGTCCCGTCGGCGGATCGCCCCGCAAGGCCGGCGGACAAGGCCGAGATCGACGAGGCGTTGATCCGCCTGATCACCGATGCCTGGAAGGCTTCGAAACGCGACGGGCGCAATTTCGCCTCGCTGAACGAAGTCGGCCAGCGCGCCGCCAACCGATCCAGCTTCGACAAGCGCAACTATGGCGCGGCCAGCCTTTCCGAGCTGCTGTCCCGCATGCCCAATTTCACCGTGGAGCAGCGGGACGACGGCCATAGCTATGTGAAGCGGGTGCGGTGATCCTGCGTCTCTCGATTGTCGGTCGGGTGCAGGGCGTGGGCTATCGCGACTGGGCCGTGCGGGCGGCGCGGCGCTTCGATCTTTCAGGCTGGGTCCGCAACCGGATGGACGGCAGCGTCGAGGCGGTCGTGAGTGGTGACGACGCGACCGTCGCGGATTTCATCGCCAAGGCAAGGGTCGGGCCACCCGCCGCGCGCGTCGACCGGATCGACCAGAAGCCGGCGGAGAATGAAACCACCCTGCCCTACCCCTTCGATCGCCGCCCCACGGCCTGAATAGCCGCCGGCCTGAACAGGCGCCCTATTCGGCGATATCCTCGTTCCAGAGCGCCGGCTTTTCCGCGATGAAACGGGACATGAGGTCGATGCAGCGCTGGTCCGAAAGCAGCGTTACGGCAACGCCATGATCGCGCAGGAACTGCTCGTTCCCGCCAAAGGTGGCATTTTCCGCGATCACGACATGCGGGATCTTGAACTGCACGATGGTCCCCGCGCACATCATGCAGGGGGAGAGCGAGGTATAGAGCGTCATCCCGGCATAGCTCGCCTGCCGCCCCGCCTTGCGCAGGCAATCCATCTCGCCATGGGCGATCGGATCGCCCTGCTGGACGCGCTGGTTATAGCCCTCGGCGATCAGATGGTCGCCACGCGCGAGGACGGAGCCGATGGGGCATCCCCCCTCGCCATAGCCCTGCAGCGCCAGTTCATAGGCGCGGGTGACGAAGGCAGGGATATAATCGGGCATGGCCGTCCTTCCCCCCGCCCTGCCGCTTATCGCGTCAGCTTCTTGTAGGCGAGGCGTGTCGGGCGATCGGCGGCATCGCCCAGGCGACGGCGCTTGTCTTCCTCATAGGCCTCGAAATTGCCTTCGAACCATTCGACATGGCTGTCGCCCTCGAACGCCAGGATGTGGGTCGCCAGACGATCCAGGAAGAAGCGGTCATGGCTGATGACCACGGCGCAGCCGGCGAAATTCTCCAGCGCGTCTTCCAGCGCGCGCAGCGTTTCGACGTCAAGGTCGTTGGTCGGTTCGTCCAGCAGGAGGACGTTGCCACCCTCCTTCAGCATCTTGGCCAGATGCACGCGATTGCGCTCGCCGCCCGAAAGCTGGCCGACCTTCTTCTGCTGGTCCGGGCCCTTGAAGTTGAAGGCGCCGACATAGGCCCGCGTCTGGATTTCATGCTTGCCGATGGTCATGAGGTCATGGCCGCCGGAAATCTCTTCCCAGACATTATGGTTCGGGTCGAGCGAGTCGCGGCTCTGGTCGACATAGCCGAGCTGCACCGTTTCCCCGATCTCGATCTTGCCGCCATCGGGCTGTTCCTGCCCGGTGATGAGTTTGAACAGCGTCGATTTACCCGCGCCGTTGGGGCCGATCACCCCGACGATGCCGCCGGGCGGCAGGAGGAAGTCCAGCCCTTCGAACAGCAGCTTGTCGCCATAGGATTTGGTCAAGCCATGCGCCTCGATCACCTTGCTGCCAAGGCGCTTGGGGGTCTGGATGACGATCTGGGCCTTGCCGGGCGCACGATTTTCCTGCTTTTCGACCAGTTCATCGAATGCGCGGATACGCGCCTTGCTCTTGGTCTGGCGGGCCTTGGGGGATTGCCTGATCCACTCCAGCTCTTCCTTGATCGCCTTCTGGCGGCCGGCGTCTTCACGCTCTTCCAGTTCCATCCGCTTGGCCTTCTGGTCCAGCCAGTTGGAATAATTCCCCTCATAGGGAATACCGCGGCCGCGATCGAGTTCCAGCACCCAGCCCACGACATTGTCGAGGAAATAACGGTCATGGGTGACGAGGATGACGTTGCCGGCATAGTTGATCAGATGCTGTTCCAGCCACTGCACGCTTTCGGCGTCGAGATGGTTGGTCGGTTCGTCCAGCAGCAGGATGTCGGGCTTTTCGAGCAGCAGGCGGCACAGCGCGATCCGGCGCTTTTCACCGCCCGAGAGGTTTCCGACCGACCAGTCGCCCGGCGGGCAGCGCAGCGCTTCCATGGCGATTTCCAGCTGGTTGTCGAGCGTCCAGCCGTCCACCGCGTCGATCTTTTCCTGCAGCGTGCCCATCTCTTCCATCAGGGCGTCGAAATCGACATCCTCCGGCGGGTCGCCCATGATCGTGCTGATCTCGTTGAAGCGATCGACCAGGTCCGCGATGGGGCGCACGCCGTCCTTCACATTCTCGATCACCGACTTGCTGCTGTCGAGCTGCGGCTCCTGCGCCAGATAGCCGACGCGCAGCCCTTCCGCCGCCCAGGCCTCGCCCTGATAATCCTTGTCCATGCCGGCCATGACTTTCATCAGGGTCGACTTGCCCGCGCCGTTGACGCCGATGATCGCGATCTTCGTGCCCGGCAGGAACTGCAGGTGGATATTGTTGAACAGCGGCTTGTTGGCGCCGGGGAAGGTCTTGGTCAGGCCCTTCATCACAAAACTGTATTGGACGGCCATGCTGGTCGATGCTCCGATGTCGTAAAAATCGCTAATGCGGGGTTTGGCGCCCGGTTAGCCGAGCGAGGCGGCATTGGCAAACCCCGCGCGCGCGGTTAAGCCGCTTTCCATGCAGAAAATCCTTCTCGCGCCGATCGCGCTCCTCGCCGCCATTCCCGCCATGTCCAACGCCGCTGGCCCCTCCGATCAGGTGGCCAAGCTGCGCGACACCGCTCTGAGCGAAGATAAGGTGGCATGGGACTTTGTTGAAGGGCTGACGACGGAAGTCGGGCAGCGGCTGGCCGGGACGCCCGAAGAGGCCAATGGCCGGGCCTGGGCACTGGCGCGGCTGAAGGCGCTCGGCTTCGCCAATGCGCGGATCGAAGCCTATCAGATGCCCGTCTGGGTACGCGGCGCCGAAACCGCCCACGTCGTCGGGCCGTTCCCGCAGAAACTCACCATCGCCGCGCTGGGCAACAGCGGCGCGACACCCGAAGGCGGGCTGTCCGCCGAAGTCGTCTATTTCCCCACGCTCGCCGACCTCAAGGCCGCGCCCGAAGGCAGCCTGAAGGGCAGGATCGCCTTTGTCAGCCATGCGATGAAGGCCACGCAGGACGGTTCCGCCTATGGCTATTTCGGTGCGGTCCGGCGACAGGGGCCCAGCATCGCGGCCAGGAAGGGCGCAATCGCCATCCTCATCCGCTCGATCGGCACCGATCATCACCGCGTGCCCCATACCGGCGTGCAGAACTGGGAAAAGGGCGTCACCCCGATCCCGGCGGCGGCGCTGTCCGTGCCCGATGCCGAGCAGCTGGAACGTATCGTGGCGCGCGGCAAGCCCGTCACCATCGCCATGACGCTGACGCCGAAGTTCATCGGCGAACATGGTTCGGGCAATGTGATCGCGGAGGTGCCCGGCACCGATCCCAAGGCGGGGATGATCGTTGCCGCCTGCCATATGGACAGCTGGGACCTGGCGACCGGCGCGATCGACGATGCCGCCGGCTGCGCGATCGTGACCGCCGCCGCCCGGCAGATCCTGGCCTCCGGCCGCAAACCCCGCCGGACGATCCGCCTGCTGTTGGCTGGCGCGGAGGAAGTGGGCGGCTTTGGCGGCGATGCCTATTTCAAGGCGCACGGCGCTGAGTCGCATGCCCTGGTGATGGAATCGGATTTCGGCGCGGACCGGGTGTGGCAGGTGCAGTTCGGCCTGCCCGAGAGCGCCGCGCCCCTGGCGGCGAAGATCGGGGATGTGCTGGCGCCGCTCGGTATCGGTATCAGCCATGACAAGGCGCATGGCGGTTCGGACATCGAACCATTGGTGAATGCGGGGACGCCGGTACTGGATCTGCAGCAGGACGGCACCCGCTATTTCGACATCCATCACACCGCGGACGACACGCTGGACAAGGTCGATCCCGAGCAACTGCGCCAGAATGTCGCGGCATGGACAGCGACGCTCGCCATTGCCGCAGACGACCAAGAAGCCTTGCGATAAAAGTGGACTTCTATAGTAGACAACACGTCGTCGCGTGATTCTTTCGTTTCACCGATGCAAAAAATGCGTTGATTTGTGCACTGCACAGGTTAATGCGGTCGCTCGCGTAAGGGACCGAATACGCCATACGCGGCTTATTGCTATGGGAGCCTTTCAATGAAGAAGATCGCTGTTGTTTTCGCTTCGGCCGGCCTGATGGCGCTCGCCGCCTGCGGTGAGAAGCCTGCCAACGAAGCCAACGCCTCGAACGCCGTCGAGAACGTTGTCGACAACGCTGCCAACGCGCTCGAGAACGCTGCTAACGCGACGAACAACGCCGCTAACGCGACCGAGAACGCCGCTAACGCGACGAACGCGATGTAATCCTGCGCCTGGCGCAAGATTTTCGAAAGGGACGGCCGCTCTCAGCGCGCCGTCCCTTTTTATTTGCCCGCGCGCCTGGCGACGGTTGCCGGATCAGCCCGCGGGCTTGCCGAGGAAAAGGCGGGACGAAAGATCGGTCCGCCCGGCGAGCCACCAGAAGGCGAGCGGCAGGAGGATAGCGACCGCGATCGTCGGCCAGTCGCCCAGATAGGGGCGAAGATGGACATTGATGAGCTGGTGGAGGAACATGATCACCAGCGAGGCCTGGCCAAGAAGGACCAGCGCTCCCCCAATCCCGGCGATGCGCCCGAGCCATCGCGCCACCCCCGCCACCGTCACGACTCCGGTCAATGCCGCGACGAGATTCGTCGGAAAAATGCCGAAATCGAGATATTTCATGTCGAACGGCCCGGCGAACCATCCCGACACCGCGAATATCGTCGCCGCCACCGCCAGCATGGCGACCGACACGCCCGCCTGACCGCGCGCAAGCCAGCCGCATGCCATGAGCGCGACAGCCATCGGCACCTGCATCAGGCCGAGCGGTGAGGGTATGGCGGGCATCATCGCGCTGATGGCGACACCCAGGCCGATGGCGGCCCATGCCAGGAACATCGCCTGCCGCCGCCCGATGATCAGGTTGCATGCAAGGCTTGCCACGAACAGACATGGCACGAACCAGAAGGTGCCATAGGCACCCACCAGCGCCGACCCGCCGAAAATAAGACGGACGGCGGCGCCACCCAGACCATGGTGGGAGAGGAGCGAGCCCGATCCATCCAGCCGCCCCCATGCATAATCGAGCAGCGTCACCAGCAGCAGAAAGGCCGCATAAGGGACAAGCAGGGAGAAGAAGCGGGAACGGACGATCTCCCCACTTGCCCGCGCCCGGCCAAGATAGCCCGAAAGCAGGAAGAACAGCGGCATGTGAAACAGGAAGATCCAGTGATGCAGCGGCGCATAGGTCGTCACATGGCCGATGACGACCAGCAGGATGCCCAGCCCCTTGAGCTGATCGATCCAGTCAACACGCCCCCGCTTCGCCTGCATCGATTAACTGGCCTTTCACCCCACGGCACATCGGCCGGGATGTGAACCCCGGGAATGCGGGGAAAGTTCCGGCGCCCTGCGACATGGCGGGTGCAATCCGCGCCATGCCGATTGCCCGCGATTGCCGGCAAGGTGAAAAGCGGTGGACGCTCCCCCGACACCCCCGTGCAAAGGCGCATCATCTGCCCTATGGCCGCAACAATGCAGCACGACTTTTTCTTCTTTCTGTGCGCCATTGCGGCGGTCATCCTTTCCGGCCTCGCCAAAGGCGGCTTTGCCGGCATCGGAGCGCTGGCCATGCCGATCATGGCCCTTGGCATCGATCCCATCGCCGGGGCGGCCATCCTGCTGCCCATATTGATCGTGCAGGACGCCGTCAGCATATGGGCTTTCCGCCATTCATGGGATCGCACGGTGCTGCTCGTCATGCTTCCGGGCATGGCGACCGGCATCGCCATCGGCTATCTCTTCGCCGCCCGCGTGAACGAAAGCGCCGTCCTGGGCGTTCTGGGCGCGATCTCGGTGGTCTTCGGGCTGCACCGTCTCTGGCTGGAGCGCGGCGGGGCGACCTCCGTCCCCTCCAACTCGCCCCACTGGATCGGCACGCTTTTCGGTGTCGCATCCGGCTTCACCAGCCAGATCGCCCATGCCGGATCGCCGCCCTTTCAGATGTGGGTGCTGCCCCGCCAGCTGCCGCGCGATACGCTGATCGGCACCACCGCCATCGCCTTTGCGACGATGAACTGGATGAAGGTGCCGGCCTATGCGGCGCTCGGCCAGTTCACGCGCGCCAACCTGATCGCCACGGCCATGCTGTTGCCGCTGGCCCTGGTCTCCACGCTGGCGGGTGTCGCGCTGGTCCGCCGGGTCGATCCTGCCCGCTTCTACCGGCTGATCTATCTGCTGATGGTCCTGCTCGGCCTCAAGCTGATCGCCGACGCCCTGTTCTGACGGGTCATCGCCTCATCTTCCCTTCGGGGCATGGGCGTCCCGGAGGGATATTGCGTGCAGCTTGCGGGCGTCCTCCAGCAACCGCACGACCTCCTCGTCGCTCGTCTGGTCGAACATGGCATAATGCGCGCCCACCGCAAAGAAGGGATCGGGCTGATCGAGGCAGACCAGCTCGTCGCATTCGCTGCGCAGCTCGGCGACACTTGCGGCCGGCGCGACCGGCACTGCCAGGATGATCCTGCCCGCATGCGCTTTCCGCAGGCCCTTGAGCGCCGCCTTCGCGGTGCCTCCGGTGGCGATCCCGTCGTCAACGAGGACGATCGTCCGCCGATCGACCGGGATCGGTTCCATATTCCCAAGATAGGCGCGACGGCGGCGTGCGATCTCCGCCAGCTGGCGATGCATTTCGGCCCGGATATAATTGGGGCTGGGCGCGAGCTGACGAACGACCGCCTCGTTGAGGACGAGCTGGGGCTCTGCGCCATCGACGACCGCGCCGATCCCCAGTTCCTCATATCCTGGAGCGCCGAGCTTGCGCACGAAGAGCAGGTCGAGTTCGGCATCGAGCGCGCGCGCGACCTCATAAGCGACGGGAACGCCGCCGCGTGGCAAGGCCAGCACCAGCGGATGGCTGGATGCATGATGGCCGAGCGCCAGCGCCAGCCGCCGCCCGGCGTCCCGCCGATCCTTGAAAGCGAAACGATGTCCGGTCATCCTCAGGCCTCCTTGAAATGCCGGACAAACCAGTCGGCGGCGTGGCGGATGACCTCGTCGAGCGTGCCCGGCTCCTCGAACAAATGGGTCGCCTCCGGGACGATCACCAACGCCTTCTCCGCGCGGAGATGACGCATCGCCACGCGATTGAGACCGATCACCGGGATATCGCGGCTGCCGACGATCAGCAGCGTCGCCGCCTGCACATGCGCAAGCGCCTGCGCGCCGGCCAGATCGGGGCGCCCTCCACGCGAAACGATGGCTGTTATGTCCGACCCGGCGGTGGATGCCGCCAGCAGCGCGGCGCCCGCGCCTGTGCTGGCGCCGAAATAGCCCATGGGGAGCCGCTTGAGCCCCGGAACGCGTCGGGCCCACGCCGCCGCGCCCGTCAGGCGCGAAGCCAGCAGCGGAATGTCGAAGACCTTGGCGCGGTCCATCTCCTCGTCCGGTGTCAGCAGGTCGATCAGCAGCGTGGCGAGCCCCGCGGCGCGAAGCCCGTCCGCGACATGGTTGTTGCGCGGGCTCAGCCGCCCGCTGCCGCTGCCATGCGCGAAGATGACGAGCCCCCTGAGCGAAACGGGAATGCCGAGCAGGCCCTTCAATCCGTCGGGCTGGACCGTGACGGGAACGGGCTTGCCGCCAACAAGAGTGTCCATGGTCATAGCCCGAACGGCCAGGTTTCGGGCGCACCATGCGGCCGCTCATCGCCAAGCGGCGTCACCGCGCTCGTCTGGTCGAACCAGACCCAGGCGTCGAACTGTTCGGCGAGCACCGCCTCGAAATAATGGCTGAGCAGCTCCGTCTCGGGCCGATAGACGACGCCGATCGCACGTTCGAGCAGAGGGGCACGAAGCCTGTCCGCCAGATCCCGCCGATCGCTTGCGCGCCAGTCGGTCAGCGTGCGGGCAAGACCGGTGCGCCGAAAGGCATGCTCATAGCTGTCGGGTCGTGCCGGGCGGACCGCCTTGATCCGCATGTCCCCGCCCCAGCCGTCCGCCGCTGCGACCAGGCCGGTATCGGTGCCGAAGCCGATCAGGACCGCATCGTCGCCATGCGTCATGCGACAAAGCTCGCCGATGTTGAATTGCCCCTGCCAGCCCATCGCGGTCGCGGCGGCGTTGCCGACATGGCTGTTATGCGCCCAGACCACCGCCTTGGCACCATCGCCGCGATGGGCGAGCAGCGCCTGAAGCGTTCCGAACATGTGCCGGTCGCGGAGATTCCAGCTCTCGGTCGAGTTCTGGTACATCGCGCGATAATAGCGCTCGGCGGCGCGGACGATGCGGGCGTTCTGGACTGCGTCGAACCAGCCTTCGCCGTCTCCCACGATATAGTCGAGGCGGCTGGCGAGCAGCGCGCGCAGCTGCGCCACCGCGCGATCCTCACAGCCATGACGGCCTTCCCGGACGACGGCATGGCCATAATGCACCGGCTCGTCCTGCCACGGGGTGAGGCAGCCATAGCGCCTGCGGGCATTGGTGGCCTCGTCCGGATCGACCGTGTCGAGATAGGCGAGCACGGCGTGCATCGATTCGCTGAGGCTGTAGACGTCGAGCCCATGGAACGACGCGCGCCGATCCTCCGGCAGGCCCGCATTATGGCCGCGCAGCCAGTCGGCGAATTCGAGTATCTCGATATTGCGCCACATCCATGTCGGGAAACGCACGAACACATCCCCGCGGCGCGGGCGTGGCGCCTGATAGCGCACATAATCGTCTATGCGCCCGGCATCGGGCCAGTCGGCCTCGACCGCCACGATGTTGAACCCGTGATGGGCGATGAGATGGCGGGTGATCGCGGCGCGCGCGCGATAGAATTCGGATGTGCCGTGAGTCGCCTCTCCCAACAGGACGATTCGCGCGTCGCCATAGCGATCGAAGACAGCCCCGAACGCATCCGCCCTGGCGGGCGAGGGCAAGGGCTCCGCATATCGGCGCAGCATTTCGACAAGTTCAGCGGGCACTGCACGTTCAACGCCGTCGTGCGCGGTGAATTCCTTCATCGCCCGACTCCTCGAATCTCCAGCCTGATGCCCGAGGGGAACGGCCAAGACGTGATGCACGCGTCAGGACGTGATCCCTCTGGGGTCAGACTGAGTCGCAAGGTTCATTTTCGGCCGGAATCGTGCAGCGAGCATTACGCAACTATACGCAGCAGGGCGCGAACCCTCCGGGCGGGGACGGGCAACGCGCAGGGGCCCTTATGAACCGGCCGTTTGGTCGGGGAGACAGGATTCGAACCTGCGACCCTCTGGTCCCAAACCAGATGCGCTACCAGGCTGCGCTACTCCCCGACATACGGACAGATGGTGGGCCCGGCAGGACTCGAACCCGCAACCTAGCCGTTATGAGCGGCCAGCTCTAACCATTGAGCTACAGGCCCGACGACAGGCCCCATCTGTATTCCTGATGAGCGCCCGATAGCCGAGGGTCAGGCTGCTTGGCAAGCTTTCCCGACATCGAACGTCGCAGCTTTCAAAAACATATCCAGCGAGGCGGGCAAAACACCCCGCCGGGCGAGATGTTCGGCTACCCGGCCCCACCAGGCATAGAATTGTTCGACATCGCCCGCATCGCGCACATAGGGGGTATGGCCGATGCCCAGCGTAGGCGAATGGAAGCTGAAATTCAGCACCGGCACGCCCTCTTCGATCAGCGCATCGATGGCCTGGATCGCATCGGCCAGCGGCACCCCCTCCGGGGTCAGCGGCACGCGGCTGAGCATATGCGCCCGCGCCATGGCGCCGCCCAGCGGCCCCATCGCCTGCCCGGCACGGAACAGGCGCTCGCCCGCGCCCCTCAGAAGCCCGGTAAAGGCGGTCGAGAGCGGCAGTTCGATCACGCCCCTGCCCGGCCCCGCGCGCCAGGGATGCAGGGGCATACCGCTGAAATCCGGACCATATTGGCCGGAATAATCGAAACGCGGCCGCACCGAGCTGTCGAGCAGGAACCCCAGCTCCTCCAGCAGGCGCGCGCTGTTCGGCCCCACGCCATAGCGCCCTGCGCGATAGGCGCGTGGCGGCACGCCGAAGCGCTCCGCGATCCTGTCCCGCAGGGCGGTCAGCTTGGCACGTTCCAGCGCCTCCGGCAGTGAGCCGACATAGCTGTTGGGCGCATTCACCACCTCCACATGGGGCGGCGTGACCCAGGGGTGCAGATGCGCGCCGATCTCCGCCGTGCCGTCGGCGATCCATTGCCCCATCATCGCCGCCGCGGCGTCATTTTCGAGCACCGGCCAGTCGGTGACATAGACCGGGGCGATCCCCGCCGCGGCGAACCATGCCTGCGCCCTTGCCATGCCATCCAGCACCGTGACGCCGTGCCCGGTGCGGGAGAAGGGCGCATTCCAGTCGAACTCTTCCTCGGTATCGACAAACAGCATGAAGCGCGTGCCGAAATCCGGGGACAGCGCAATCATGTCTTCCTGCGCGGGCGCCTTCAGCAGGCTGCCATCATGTCGGGCGGCATTGTCCATGGCATTGCTCGCTACCGGTTAAAGGTTGCGATCCGGTTTGCAGGGCTCGTCCCCGCCTCGCTCAGGGGGTGGCGCTCTCGTCGTCCCGGGCGCTTTTTGCCATGGCCGGCATCGAGAGGACCAGGCGATCGTCGGTCACATCCAGCGTTCCGCCAATGCTCGCGGCAAGGCTGCGGATCAGCCGCAGCGAGAAACCGAGCCCCAGCAGCGGCGCGTCGGGCCATTCGCCATCCTCGCCATAGCCGGGGTCGAGCAGCTGGGCTTCATCGATCCCCGCCAGCGCGGCCGGCCGGTCGATGCCGAGCATGATGACGCCGCCATCCTTGCCGGGGCGATGCGCGCAGGCGCCCGTCAGCCCTTCGCCCTCGCCGCAGACCGATACGAGCGTGCGCAGCAGATGCTGGATCATCCGTTCCGCCTGCGCGGGATCGGCGCTGGCGGCCGGCAGGTCCGGTGCCATCGCGATATCGATCGCCGTCGCGCCCTCCGCCCGGCCCTCGCGAAAGCGCATCGCGACCCGCGCGACCATCAATGCGGGATCGATGGCCTTTGGCGAGGATGCCTCCCCGCCCCTGGCGACGCGCGCGGCAAGGTCCAAATCGTCGAAGGCGGCAAGCAGGTGGCGCGCATCCCCCATGATCTGCCGGGCCATGTCGCGATATTGATTGCCGGCCGGGCCGAAGAGCTGCTGCTCGATGATCTCGGCAAAGCCCATGATCGCATTGAGCGGCGTGCGCAGTTCATGCACCAGCTGCCGCACCGAATCCGCCGACAGGCCACCAAGCGCGAGGATATCCGACGAGGGCGGCGTCGATGGCACCTCATGCAGATGCGGCCGGCGCGCCTGGCCGCGAAAGCCCTGGAACCGGCCCGAGCGGGGATCGAAAAAGGGAATGGCGGACATGCGCCATTCCCCGCCAAGCACGCCGCCGGCGATGATGAAGCGGCCATTCTGGAAGGCGCTGCGCCGGGCAAAGGCGCCCGCGACATTGCCGTCAGGGCCGCTGCCGCCCGTCGCGGCAGGCTCTGCGATGCTGAGGCCGATCAAGGCGGCACGCGGACCATGCCCCACCCATGTCACGATACCCGCAGCATCCGTTTCGAACGCGAAGGTGCGCGGCACCATATCGGCCAGCGGGGCGGCTGCATCCCCGGAATCGACATCCGCGTCCGCATCCCGGCCGGTATCGACCACGCCCATCGGTTGCGGCCGGTAGGTGGCGGTAAAGCGCTCGATCCGATCGACAAGACGACGGATCTGGTTGCCGTCTTCGGGGGAGGCACCCTGTGGCCATGCCGCTTCGGCGGTCGGGGTATCCAGCAGCAGCGGACTGTCCGAAGGCGCTGTGTCCATCGCCTGCCAGGCCGTATCCCCCATGGGCAGGACCAGGTCGACCTGACCGAAGCTGTCGAGCGCGCGGCGCGTCTCCTCGCCCAGGTCGCGCCGGCCCCGCAGCACGCCACGGGCGGTCGGGCCCAGTTCCGGCAGCAGGGCAAGCCATGCCGATTCGGGCAGCCGCGCGCGCGACATCGCTGCAGCACAGATCGCTGGCCGGTCCTGCGCGAAGAAGCGCAGCAGGGTGGTGGAGCGCAGCCGGCTGCCCAGTTCGACAACCGTCGCGATCCGCTGGGTTTCGCTGAGCCGCTCCCGCAAGGTGCCCATGCGGTCCAGCAACGCTTCGCGGTCCTGCGAATCCAGCGGCGGGCGCCCCGGCCGATCATATTGCGCCAGCAGGTCGACACATTGCCGCCACAGCGTCACCGCGCCGTTACCCTGGCCTTCGGCTGCCAGAACCGTCTGCATGATGTCGTTAAAGCGCAAGCCGATTCCTCAATTCCATTCCCGCTGTCGACCACCGGTTTTCATTTTCCGTTCGCGCAGCCCGTCTGCATGGATTAGGCCCAGCGGCCGCGAAGGAAAAGGGGCTGTTCGCAATGCCCATTGCAACGTTGCATAGTGGGACAATTGCAAAGCTCTGAAATATTATTAGTATGTGGCGCACACACGGGAACGGAAATTGTTAGTTCATGGCTGCAACGAGCATTGATGATATAGATCTGCAGATTTTGGCGGAGTTACAGGACGACGGACGGATGACGAATGTCGATCTGGCCCGTCGCGTGGGGCTTACCGCCCCGCCCTGCCTGCGCCGCGTGCGCGCGCTGGAGGAAAGTGGCGCGATCAAATCCTACCACGCCGTGGTCGATCCCGGCACGCTGGGCTACACGATCACGGTGTTCGCCATGGTCAGCCTGCGCAGCCAGGCGGAGGCCGACCTGAAGGCGTTTGAGGACCATGTGGCCAAGCTGCCCGAAGTGCGCGAATGCCATATGCTGAACGGCGAGATCGACTTCATCCTGAAGGTCGTGGCCAAGGATCTGCAGAGCTTCCAGCAGTTCCTCACCTCTCGCCTGACGCCCGCCCCCAATGTGGCGAGCGTGAAGACGTCGCTGACGATCCGCACATCCAAGAACGAACCCGGCGTGCCCCTGCGCGCGCAGGGTTGAGGGCATACACATACAGGAGTGAAGAAGGACGGCGCGCCGGGCATGATGCCCCTGCGCGCCGTTCCGGTCTTCCTCAGCTTGTCGGAGACGTTGCGGCGGGGGTGATGCTGGCGCTTTTCTGCGCCTGCTGATCGACCCACACGCCCCAGAAGCGCGAGACGTCGGCCCAGGCTCCACCCTTCACCTGCGCCAGCGCGGCGCGCGCGCCGGGCAGGTCGCCCGAGCGTGCCAGCGCGACGCCGAGACGGGCATTGACGCGATCCGCATCCACCCCGCCCTTCGACAGGGCCAGCCGATATTGCTCGACGGCCTTGGGATATTGGCCAAGCGAGAAATAATCGTCGGCAGCGGTCAGAGCGGTCGCGCCGTTGGCGGCCTTGGCAGCCTTGCTGGCTTGCGCGGGCAGCGCCGCCATTTCCTTGACCGCCTTTGGCGCGACACTCTTGAACAGCGCCGCCGTGACCGTTTCCGTCGGGGTCAGGGCGCCATCGGCGCGGCCGGCCTCGATCACGGCCTTCGATTCGGCGCTATAGCCACTGCCGGAGGCCAGGACGGCATAGGCCTGATAGTCCCGCTCGCTCGCCATCGCGCCATTGGCGGCCTGCAGCCGATACAGGTCCAGCTTCACCTGCGGATCGAGCGAGGCATTGGCCATGGTATTGGTCAGCGCGCTGCGCCAGTTCCCCATGCTGGGATAAAGCGTCAGCTTCTGCTGATACCAGCGCGCCACATCCTGCCAGTTGCCCAACTGATAGGAGAAGGCAGCGGCCTTGTCGAACCAGGGCGCGGGCACGGGCTTGCCGCTGGCGCGCTGCTGTTCGAATGCCTGATCGACAATCTTCATGCCTTCCGCCCGCCGGCCCTTCTTCAAGGTGGCGTCGGCGAGCAGCATGGTCGAATCGATGCCCGAATAGCCGAGCTGGCGCGCATAGTTGACCTGTGCGATCGCATCGTCGAACTCGCCCAGATAATAGGAATAATAGCCCGCGAGGAAGCGCAGATAGGGCACGTCCTTTTCCGGCGCGGCCTTGCTTTCCAGAATGTCGGTCAGGGCCCGGCGCTGCGCCTGCGGATCGGCGCGGCGCGACGCAATCTCCATGCGGAGACTGCCGACGATATATTTCTCAAGATCGTTGGAAGGCACCAGCCCGGCAACCGCCGCATTGGCGCTGTTGACATCGCCCGATGCGATGGCGGCGCGCGCGGTGCGGGCCTGGGTGCGGAATGTCTCGCTCATCGCGATCCCGCTGTCCTTCTCCTTCTTGGCCTGAGCCTGCGGAGCCATCACCAACGCCGTTGCCAGCATGGGCAGCGCCAGCCATCTGCGCGCCTGACCAAGCTTCATCCCGCTTCCCCTAATCATTTTCGTCATCACAGCAAAATATGGGTGCGCGGATCATACACCCGCGCACCCGAACATGAAACAGCTCAGGCCTTTTTCAGGTCCAGCCAGGTCAGCCACATATTCGCGATATCCTTGCGGACGGTGCCGTTGACGGCGCCGAAGGCCGTCTTGGCACCGGCGGCATCGCCGCTGAGCGCCAGCGCGATGCCCAGGCGGGTGTTGGTCTCGTCCGCATCGACGCCACCCTTCTGGAGCGCCAGGCGATAGAGCGTGATCGCCTTGGCATATTCGCCATAGCCCATATAGGCGTGCGCGGTCGACGCAGCGACTTTGCCGGTGGGCGACTTGGCGGCGGCCGCTTCCGTCCCCGGCAGCGACGCTTTGTCGCGGGCGATGCCTTCGGTCGCCATGGAATAGAAATCGCTCAGCTTCGTCGGCGCAAGCTTGCCCAGGGCACGGCCCTTGTCGATCGTGGCCTTCACTTCGCCCAGAAGGCCCAGGCGCTGGGCGGTATCGGCATATTCCGCATAATCATATTCGCTTTCGAGCGCGCCGGCGACCGATGCAAGCCGCATCAGGTCCAGGCTCTCGCCGCGCGCGAGCTGCGGATGCGAATCCTGATAGCCGCGCACCAGAATGCGCCAGTTGCGCGGGCTGGGATCGGCGGCAAGGTTCAGCCTGCTCCATTCGGCGGCGTCGGGCGTGCCGGCGAGATAGGACATCGTGAAGCCGCGATTATACCAGGATGCCGGGACAGCGGTGCCCGCGGCCTTCTCCGTTTCGATCGCCCTCTTCAGGAAGGGCAGGCCCTGGGCGGCAATCGGCTTGGCGGCCGGCACCAGTTGCCCCTTGGCGCTTTCCGACATCGCAATGGCCTTCTGGAAATAGGCTTCGGCCGTCATCAGCGGAGTCGCACTGCCGGGATAGCCCAGCTCCGACGCCTTGCTCAGATGCGCGATGGCGGGATCATAATCCTTGGCGTCGAGCGCGAACTGGCCCGCGAAAAATTCGAACTTGGGCACGTCCGCGGCGGCGGTCGTGCCGCTCGCCAGCATCGTTTCCACGCCCTTGCGCTGCAGCGTCTTGTCGTTGAGGCCGATGCCGGCGTTCAGCTGGAGATTGCCCAGCAGGAACTTGTCGTCGGGCGTCTTCACGGCCGCTTCGAGCGCGGGAAGAGCGGCGGAAACGGTAGCATAATCCTTGGCCTCGGCCGCTTTCTGGGCGGGCTGGGCAGCGGCGACGAATTCCTTGCTGAAATTGCGCTTGGGTTCGGCCGGGGCCTTTTCCTTTGCCGCAAAGGCCGGTGCCGCCAGCATCGTGGTACTGGCGAGGCCCAGCATCAGTCCGAGGGCGACGGGGGAAACAAAACGCATATCCATTCTCCTGACAGGGCCTTGGGGGGAGGCCAACGTACACCATCCTTCGGTCCGGCGTCGGCCGATGCCTAGGGATATGTGCGTGAATAACCGTTGAACGCTCATATAGATGCGGTTGCAGGTGCTGTCATGACAGTCTGAGGATTGCAAGGCGTTATCGCGACGCTTTGCCGCACGCGATTGCGAAGCCCTTACCGCATGGCTTCCGCGCGTACGCGTACGCGCGCGAGGGGTGACATCGGGCTTTCGCTCGGCTAGTGCAGCATCACGCAAACCATCACCCGAAAAGAGAGTCGCATTGACCGACGAGATCGCCCTCGCCGACCCTTCTGATATCAGCCCGATCAGCATCGTCGATGAAATGAAGACGAGCTATCTGGATTATGCCATGTCCGTCATCGTCAGCCGCGCGCTGCCCGATGTCCGCGACGGGCTGAAGCCGGTGCATCGCCGCATCCTGTTCGCCTGCCAGGAGGCCGGCTATGTCGCCGGCCGCCCCTATCGCAAGTGCAGCCGCATCGTCGGCGACGTCATGGGTAAATATCACCCGCATGGCGACAGCGCGATCTACATGGCGCTGGCCCGTCTGGCGCAGGACTGGTCGATGCGCGTCATGCTGATCGACGGCCAGGGCAATTTCGGGTCGATGGACCCCGACATGCCGGCCGCGATGCGTTACACCGAAGCGCGGCTTGCCAAGGTCTCCAACGCCCTGCTGGAAGACCTGGACAAGGACACGGTCGACTTCACGCCCAATTACGACGCGTCGGAAAGCGAGCCGCAGGTCCTGCCCGCGCGCTTCCCGAACCTGCTGGTCAACGGCGCAGGCGGCATCGCCGTCGGCATGGCGACCAACATCCCGCCGCATAATCTGGGCGAAGTGATCCGTGCCTGCCTTGCCTATATGGACAATGGCGGCATCACCATCGAAGAGCTGATGCAGATCATCCCCGGCCCGGATTTCCCGACCGGCGCGCTGATCCTGGGCCAGAGCGGCGCGCGCAGCGCCTATCATACCGGCCGCGGTTCCATCATCATGCGCTCGCGCCATGTGGTGGAGGAAAATCGCGGCGACCGCCGTTCGATCGTGCTCACGGAAATCCCCTATCAGACCGGCAAGAGCAATCTGGTCGAGAAGATCGCGGAAGCCGCCAAGGACAAGCGGATCGAGGGCGTCAGCGACATTCGCGACGAATCGAACCGCGAAGGCGTGCGCATCGTCATCGACCTGAAGCGCGATGCGACCCCGGAAGTGGTGCTCAACCAGCTGTGGCGCCACACCCCGGCGCAGAGCAGCTTCCCCGCCAACATGCTGGCCATTCGCGGCGGCCGGCCCGAAACGCTGTCGCTGCGCGACATCATCGAGGCATTCGTCAGGTTCCGTGAAGAGGTCATCACCCGCCGCACCAAGTTCGAGCTGAACAAGGCGCGCGAGCGGGCGCATATCTTGCTGGGCCTCGTCATCGCGGTGACGAACCTGGACGAGGTCGTGCGGATCATCCGGGGATCGTCCAGCCCCGCCGCAGCGCGCGAAGCGCTGATCGCGCGCGAATGGCCGATCGCGGAGATCGTCTCCTACATCCGCCTGGTCGAAGCGATCGAGACCGAGGTCGAGGGCGACACCTATCGCCTGTCCGACACGCAGGTCCGCGCCATCCTCGACCTGCGCCTGCATCGCCTGACCGCGCTGGGCCGCGACGAGATCGGCAACGAATTGGCCGGTCTTGCCGCGAATATCGCCGAATATCTCGCCATCCTGGCCGACCGGGCGAAGCTCTATGCCGTGATGCGGGAAGAGTTCGAGGCAATCGAGCGCGAATTCGCGACGCCGCGCCGTTCCACGATCACGGCGGCGGCCGACGGCATCGACGACGAAGACCTGATCGAGCGCGAGGAGATGGTCGTCACCGTCACCCATCAGGGCTATATCAAGCGCACCCCGCTCGAAACCTTCCGCGCGCAGGCGCGTGGCGGCAAGGGCCGGTCCGGCATGGCGACCAAGGATGAGGACGCCATCACCGAGATGTTCGTCACCAGCACGCATACGCCGGTGCTGTTCTTCTCCACCCATGGCAAGGTCTATCGCCTGAAGGTGTGGCGCCTGCCGGAAGGCGGCCCGGCCACCCGTGGTCGCCCGATGGTCAACCTGCTGCCGCTCGCGCCGGGGGAAACCATCCGCACGGTGCTGGCGCTGCCGGAAGACGAGGACAGCTGGAAGGACCTGTCCGTCGTGTTCGCCACCGCGCACGGCAATGTCCGCCGCAACAGCATGGACGCGTTCGCCAACATCCCGAGCAACGGCAAGTTCGCCATGCGCTTCGATGAGGATGCGACCGATCGCCTGGTCGGCGTGGCGCTGCTCACCGAGACGGACGACGTGCTGTTCGCCACCCGCCAGGGCAAGGCGATCCGCTTCTCTGCCACCGACGTGCGCGAATTCCAGAGCCGCACGTCGACCGGCGTGCGCGGCATGACGCTGAAGGATGGCGACGAGGTGATCTCGCTCTCCATCCTCGGTGGGTTCGAGGCGACCACGGAGGAGCGCGACGATTATCTGCGCGCCGCGCCGTGGAAGGAGAATGAGAACACGCCCAACCTCTCGCCCGAGCGGATGAAGCAGTTTGCGGAGGCGGAACAGTTCATCCTCACCGTCTGCGCCAATGGCTATGGCAAGCTGTCCTCGGCCTTTGAATATCGCCAGACCGGCCGTGGTGGTCAGGGCATCACCAATATCGACAATATCGGCCGTAACGGCCCGGTCGTCGCCAGCTTCCCTGTGGCGCATGAAGACCATCTGATGCTGGTGACGGATCAGGCGAAGCTCATCCGCATGGGGCTCGGCTCCATGCGGGTCATCGGCCGCAACTCGGCCGGTGTCCGCCTGTTCAACGTGGCCGACCAGGAGCATGTGGTCAGCGCCGCGCGGATCGAGGAAAGCGACGAAGGCGAGGACGCCGAAGTCAGCGAGACCGTCGAAGGCTGACAGCGCCGATAAAGTCGATGACGCATATGTGCAGGCGTCGCACAGGCGATGCCTGCACATCGCATTTCCCGCCCTTTCCGGGCGTCGCGAACTGGCCATCCCTCCATGCTTGGGCTAACGGGGCTGGATGACAGACCTTTTCGCCTACAAGATCCTGACCGACGACCAATGGAAGCAGCTGCGCGCCGAGGGCAGCTTTGCCGGGGCGCCCATCGACCTGCAGGATGGCTATATCCATATGTCGACGCGCGCGCAGGCGGCGGAGACGGCGTCGAAGCATTTTGCCGGGCAGGACCGGCTGGTGCTGGCCATGATCGACCTGGCGGTGTTCGCCAGCGACGTGCTGCGCTGGGAACCTTCGCGCGGCGGGCAACTCTTCCCGCATCTCTACGCCCCGCTGCCCCTTGCGGCCGTGACCAGTCACACCGTGCTGCGCATCGGCGATGACGGGCAGCATCAGTTTCCGGCGGGATTTTAGGCCATGACATATCAGGTCCACATCATCGGCGGCGGCCTGGCAGGATCGGAGGCCGCCTGGCAGCTGGCGCAGGCCGGGGTGAAGGTGCGGCTTTCCGAAATGCGCGGCGGTGGCGACATGACGCCCGCGCACCAGACCGACGGCCTTGCCGAAATGGTCTGTTCCAACAGCTTCCGTTCGGACGATGCGGACAAGAACGCCGTCGGCCTGCTGCATCAGGAAATGCGGGCGCTGGGATCGCTGGTCATGGCGCAGGCGGACAAGGCGAAGGTGCCGGCGGGCTCTGCGCTGGCGGTGGATCGGGACGTCTTTTCCGAAGGGGTCACGCGCGCGCTCGCGGATCATCCCAATGTCACTCTGGTCCGCGAACGGATCGACACCCTGCCCGCGCAGGGGCCGACCATCGTCGCCACCGGGCCGCTGACAGCCATGGCGCTGGCCGGCAGCATCGGCGCCGCCACCGGCATGGATGCCCTCGCCTTTTTCGATGCCATCGCGCCCATCGTCCATCGCGACAGCGTCGACATGGACATCTGCTGGATGGCGAGCCGCTGGGACAAGGTCGGGCCGGAAGGCGACGGCAAGGACTATATCAACTGCCCGATGGACAAGCCGCAATATCAGGCATTCATCCAGGGGCTGTTTGATGGCGAGAAGACCGAGTTCAAGCAGTGGGAAAAGGATACGCCCTATTTCGAGGGCTGCATGCCGATCGAAGTGATGGCCTCACGCGGCCCGGAAACGCTGCGCTTCGGCCCGATGAAGCCGACCGGCCTCGACAATCCGCGCACCGGCCGCTGGCCCTATGCCGTGGTGCAGCTGCGGCAGGACAATGCGCTGGGCACGCTGTGGAACATGGTGGGTTTCCAGACCAAATTGAAACATGCCGCGCAGGTGGAGCTGTTCCGCACCATCCCCGGCCTTGAAAAGGCGGAATTCGCGCGGCTGGGCGGGCTCCACCGCAACACCTTCATCCAGAGCCCCAAGCTGCTGGACCGGGAACTGCGCCTGAAGAGCGCGCCGCATATCCGCTTCGCCGGACAGATCACCGGGTGCGAGGGCTATGTGGAAAGCAGCGCCATCGGCCTGATGGCGGGGCGCTTCCTGATCGCCGAACTGGCCGGCCGCGCCCTGCCCTCCCCGCCCGGAACGACGGCGCTGGGCGCCCTGCTCGGCCATGTGACGGGCGGCGCGGATGCGGCTTCCTATCAGCCGATGAACGTCAATTTCGGCCTGTTCCCGCCGATGGACGACGTCCGCAAGAAGCAGCGCAAGGAAGCCATGACGTCACGCGCGCGGGAGGATCTGCACGGCTGGATCGCCGGGGCGGCGCTGGCGGACGCCTGATCCGCACATCGTTGATCCACGCATATCAGCATTTGCAGGCCGGCTTGCGCTTGGGCGCGGTGGTCGCGAATTCCCCCGGGGTCAGCCGTCCGTCGCCATCCGCGTCGGCGGCGGAGAAGCGATCCGATGTCGCAACGGCCCATTCCTCGAAGGAGAGAAGGTTGTTGCCGTCTGCATCCAGTTTCTTGAAGGCGCGGGCGCGGCTGCCCATCATCTCGAGACGGGTGATCGCGCCATCCCGGTTGCGGTCGTAACGGGAGAAACGCCGCGCCTCCCTGTCCCGGGGCGAAGCCTCCGGTGGCATCGCCGGCGCATCCCCCATGGCCTCCGGATCGCCCTCGGGCAATTCTTCCGGCGGCGGCGCGGTATAGGCGCCGGGCGCCGGGCGCTGTTCGACAGAGGCACGCCCCTGCCACCAGAACAGGCCGGCGCCGGCGAGCAGCAGCGCCGCGATGGCACCCAATATGGATTTCCCCATTGCGCTTCGTGATATCCCCCGTGAATGCGATGACAAGCCTAGCCCGTTACGCCAGCACTGCCAACGGCACATCTGCCGCCCGCGATGCCATCATGATCGGCCGAACAGGGCGATCCGCAGGAAGCGGGCATGGAGCCGTGGCGTCATCTCCGCAGGCGCGCGCTGGCCCCTCCGGATGTCGATAGCGGCCAGCTTCGTCGCGATCCGCAGCGGCGCCAGGGTGCGCGGCCAGCGCATGGGGGGCAAGGCCGCTTCGCGCGCCTGGGCAAGCCCGACCGCGCGCATTGCCGTCGGATCGTCACTGATATGCGCTGCCAGGTCCCAAAGCGCCCAGATGGCCCCGGCATCCGGCAACCCGCCCGTCATGCGCCCCTCTTCCCCCGCCATCGCGCGAAACAGTCCGCCGCCCCGCCCCTGCGCATAGGCGGCGAGCATGTCCTCATCCAGCGGCATGGGTTCGAGCAGCGCTTCCCACCCGTCGATCATGGCGATGAGGGCCGCGCCGTCATCCTCGCCGCCCACCATCTGCGGCATGTCCGCGCGCAGGGCATCCACCAGCGGATCGCCCCGCCCTTTGGCACGCTGCGGGTCGGTGATGACGTCATGCCACCAGGTGAGGCGCATCTGGCCGATCATCGGTTCCCGGGTCGTGCGGACGATATCCGCGAGCCGTCGGTCATAGGCCCATAACAGCCTGTGCTTCTGCCGGTCGCGGCCGGCATGGGCGATCAGAAGGCGCTGGAGCGGGGTTTCCTCATCCATGGCGCACAAACGGGCGGAACAGCGCGCGCACCCACGTAAACGGCCTGTTTACCGTCATCCTTGTAATCATCCTAACCAGCACTCGTGCATGGAGAAACCTGATCTTGTCCCTGGGGGGATTGCGATCACACGTGATGGGACAGGGATATGGCGAAAAAGCCAAGCCAAACAAAGGGTTTTCTGGCCCGGCTGCTGGCCAGCCAGGCGGGAAACACCATGGTGATCGTGGCTGCGGCCATGTTTCCGCTGGCCGGCATGATCGGTGGCGGGCTGGATCTCAGCCGGGCCTACCTCACCAAAACCCGATTGCAACAGGCATGTGATGCCGGCGTACTCGCTGGCCGCAAGAAAATGCCGGCAGGCGGAACGGTGACGACCGACATCACCAACGAAGTCAAAAAATATGTCGAGTTCAATTTTCCCCAGGGCTATCAGGGAACAAGCAGCTACGCGGTCGTCCCGACACTTGCTGCCAATGACCAAATCGATCTTTCACTCTCCACCACCATCCCCACGGCGGTAATGAAGCTGTTTGGCAAGGCTTCGATCGATCTGTCCGTTTCCTGTACTGCCCGCGATGATTATTCCAACATCGACATCGTCCTTGTGCTCGACAATACCGGATCGATGGCGTGCAAGCCGGAGCGCGACGGCACCAACTGCTCCCAATGGATCAACGGCCAGATTGAGGACAAGAAGGTCAAGTCCGGCAAGACCATGACGGTCAACGGACGCACGGTCACATATGTTCAGGAGGAGACGAGCAGCGGCACAAATGTGTCACGCATGCAGGCGTTGCGCAACGCCCTGACGTCATTGCAATCGACCATGGCCACCATCGAGACACAATTCAACACGGCTGCCGAAGGGAGCCGCAAGCGTGTGCGCTGGTCGATCGTCCCCTTTTCGCAGATGGTCAACGCCGGCCTGAGCATCGGTCCGGCGGACACGACACTCTACAACCGGCATAGCGACTGGTTCAACAGCACCGGCTCCTATCGCAAGTCATCGGGCACAAGCGCGGGATCAGCCACGAGCGTTTCGCATGGCAGCACCTGGATGAGCAGCACATGGGATGGCTGTGTGGAGGAAACCCAGACGAGCAACCTCATTACGACGTCATCCTCCTATTCGATCCCCAACAACCTTCCCAGCGGGACGAACGATCTTAATTTCGATACCGCCCCCAGCAGCACGCAAACCAGATGGACAGTTGCTGATGACAGCGCGACGGGAGATGCACAATATGCATGCCCGAAATTCATGCGCGAACTCGATCAGATGACTGCAACTGAATTTAATGACTATTTCGCGTTCAACAACGGTTTCATCGCCAATGGCGGCACGTTCCTGGACATCGGCATGCTCTGGGCTGGCCGTCTCCTGTCCCGCACGGGGCTATGGAAAGACGATAATCCCCAATATTTTCATAGTTTCCCTGTCGCCCGCTTCGTCATTTTCATGACCGATGGCGAAATGGACACTGGGCAATATGGTTATGCCGCCTACGCCCAGGAAAAATTCTGGAAGCGGGTCACCAGCGATGGTGCTGTCGCGACCAGCAATGCCAATCACAGCAAGCGTCTGTCCATGATCTGCACCGCCATCAAGAATGCGGATGCGCGTATTTACGCCATTTCTTTCGGCGCCGGCTCGACACTCAATTCCGACATGCAGGGCTGCTCGTCGGGTGCCGGCTATGGCTATCGCGCGGCGAACGCGGATGAATTGAACCAGGCTTTCCGCGATATTGGCGACAATATCGGCTCGCTAAGGCTTTCGCGGTGATTGCGCGCGCACGCTCCTTCAGGCGCATGATCGCCGACCCGCGCGGTGCAACCTTGCCGGAATTCGGGCTGGTCGTCATCCCCCTGTGCATCATGCTATTGGGCGGCATGGACATGGCCTATCAAATCTATGTCCGCTCGGTGATGCAGGGCGCCGTGGAATATGCCTCGCGCATGACGACGCTGCAGACGGCGGATTCCACGGCGGTGGAAGATGCCATTCGCGAACAGATCAAGAAGATCGCGCCTAAAGCGGATATCACCATCACCAAAGGCAGTTTTTTCCAGTTCAGCAACATCGATACGATGGAACGGATAACGGTTGATCGGAACGGCAACGGTTCATTGGACGGCCCCGTCGGCACGACGCCAGGCGATTGCTGGGAAGACATCGACGACAATGGCGAACGCAATGTCGTTGCTGCGGGCAAGGATGGCATCGGTGCTGCCGATGACGTCGTGCGCTACACGGTCGTCGTAACCTACAAGCGGCTGCTGCCCATTTATGGCTTCATCGGCATTCCCCAGCAGGCGCAACTCACCACGGTCGCGATGACCAAGCGTCAACCCTATCAGGGCCAGACGCCACCCGTTGAAAGGTGCAAGACATGACCGTCGGCAAGATGCACCCGGCGACGGCGGCCATCCTGGCCATGTCGAAACTCCGCCGTGCAATGGGTGCGGACCAATCTGGCATGGCCATGGTTGAATTCGCGCTGTCCCTGCCCTTCCTTGTCGCCCTGACGATGGGCGGTGCGGAAGCGGCAAACCTTGCCTTTGCGCACCAGAAGCTCGGGGATATGGCGACCCTTGCCGCAGACAGTGTCTCGCGCGTGCGTGTCGGCATCGGCGAAGGCGATGTGACGGATGCACTCACGGGCGTCAAACTCATGGGCGACGCCATCAAGTTCAGGAATAACGGCCGCATCATCATCTCCAGCCTGCAGCCGATCGTGGACGGTAGCGGCAATGTGACCGACGAAAAGATTCGTTGGCAAAGATGCAGTGGCGCGTTGAACGCAACGTCGAGCTATGGCGTGCAAAGCGCGTCGCTGGGTACGACCGGCATGGGCCCCACCGGGCGCAAGATCGCGGCCGCCCCGGACACGGAAATGATTTTCGTGGAGATCCGCTACACTTACCAGCCGCTTATCAGTAATAGCTTCCTCGGCACGCAGAACCTGTCTGCCATCGCCAGCATGGTTGTTCGCGAACGCAGCTCCAACGATATCCAGAACGTCGGCACCGCGTCCCCTTGCTCAACCTTCTCAGCCTGAAATCAAGGCAGCGCTGGAACGATAGGCCGGGCGTTTGCGGAAAAGAACAGGCAAACCGCGAAACATAGGTGAGGCGACCCGCCGCGACGGCGGATCGCCTCATCCTTTTACCGATAACAGACCTTCTTCACCGCCGCGATCACGCGCGGCGTGTCGACTAGGGCGATCTTTTCCAGATTGGCCGCATAGGGCAGCGGCACATCTTCATTGGCGACGCGGAGCACGGGGGCGTCCAGATCGTCAAAGCCCTGTTCCATGGCGACGGCGATGATCTCGCTCGAAATCGAGCAGGTCGGCCAGCCTTCCTCGACCACCACCATGCGGTTGGTCTTCTTCAGGCTTTCCAGCACCGTCGCGGTGTCCAGCGGGCGCAGGGTGCGAAGGTCGATCACCTCGGCATCGATGCCCTCTTCGGCCAGCTTGTCCGCCGCCTCCAGCGCAAGGCCGACGCCGATCGAATAGCTGACGATGGTGACATCCTTGCCCGGACGGATGATCCGCGCCTTGCCGATGGGCAGGACATAGTCGTCGATCTTGGGAATATCGAAGCTGCGGCCATAAAGCAGTTCGTTCTCAAGAAAGACAACCGGATCTTCCGACCGGATCGCCGCCTTCATCAGCCCCTTGGCATCCGCCGCATCATAGGGCGCGATGACGATCAGGCCCGGCACGCTGGCATACCAGGGGCCGTAATTCTGGCTGTGCTGCGCGGCGACGCGGCTTGCCGCCCCGTTCGGGCCGCGGAACACGATGGGGCAGCGCATCTGGCCGCCCGACATATAGTTGGTCTTCGCGGCCGAATTGATGATGTGGTCGATCGCCTGCATGGCGAAGTTGAACGTCATGAATTCGATGACGGGCCGGAGCCCGCCCATCGCCGCGCCCGTGCCGACGCCGGCAAAGCCATATTCGGTGATCGGCGTGTCGATGACGCGCTGCGGCCCGAATTCCTGCAACAGGCCCTGCGTGACCTTGTAGGCGCCCTGATATTCGGCGACTTCCTCACCCATCACGAAGACGCGATCATCCTTGCGCATCTCTTCGGCCATGGCGTCGCGTAGCGCTTCGCGGACGGTGATGGTCTCATATTCCGTGCCTTCCGGCACGTCGGGGTCGGCAGCGCGGGGCTTGGCCTGGTTCCCCGGTGGCGCGGCCTTCGGCGCTTCGGGGGCCGGCTCCGCGACAATGGCGGGCGCGCTGACCGCGGCAGGAGCCGGGCTGGCCTCGCTCGCGCTTTCGCCTTCGCCGGCAATCGTTGCGATCACGGTGCCAACCTTGACGCCTTCGGAGCCCTCCGGGATCAGGATCTTCGTGATCGTGCCTTCGTCGACCGCCTCGAATTCCATCGTAGCCTTGTCGGTCTCGATCTCGGCGAGCAGGTCGCCGGATTTCACTTCATCGCCTTCCTTCACCAGCCATTTGGCCAGCGTACCCTCTTCCATCGTCGGGGAAAGGGCCGGCATCTTGATGTCGATAGCCATCAATACTGCTCCACCAGAACATCAGTATATAATTCGGCCGGTTCCGGCAGAGGCGAGGATTCGGCAAAGTCCGCCGCATCCCCGACAATCTTGCGGATATCCTGGTCGATCTTCTTGATCTCGTCAGCGGTAACGCCCACTTCCTCGAGATATTTCTTCACGCCCTCGATCGGGTCGGACTTGTCGCGCATTTCCTGCACTTCCTCGCGCGAACGATATTTCGCCGGGTCGGACATGGAATGGCCGCGATAGCGGTAGGTCTTCATTTCCAGCAGGATCGGCCCTTTGCCGGCACGCACCCATTTCACCGCCTCTTCGGTGGCGCCGCGCACGGCCAGCACGTCCATGCCGTCCACCTGCAGGCCGGGGATGCGGAAGCTCTCGCCACGGCGGTAGAGCTGATCCTCGGCCGAGGAACGGTTGACCGACGTACCCATGGCATATTGGTTGTTCTCGATCACGAAGATGATCGGGAGCTTCCACAGCTCGGCCATGTTGAAGCTTTCGTACACCTGGCCCTGGTTGGCCGCGCCGTCGCCGAAATAGGCGACGCACAGGCCGCCATCGCCGCGATATTTGTGCGAGAAGCCAAGGCCGGTGCCCAAAGACACCTGCGCGCCGACGATGCCATGCCCGCCGTAGAACTTATGCTCCACGCTGAACATATGCATGGAGCCACCCTTGCCGCGCGAAATGCCGGCTTCGCGACCGGTCAGCTCGGCCATGATCAGCTTGGGATCGATGCCATAGGCCAGCATGTGGCCATGGTCGCGATAGCCTGTGATAACGCTATCTTTTCCGACCTCAAGTGCGGACTGGATACCCACCGCAACGGCCTCCTGGCCGATATACAGATGGCAGAAGCCGCCGATCAGGCCCAGGCCGTAAAGCTGGCCGGCCTTTTCCTCGAAACGCCGGATCAGCACCATCTGGCGGTAGAATTCCAGCAACTCCTCCTTGCTCGCGTCATAGCTTTCGGGCTGCGCGGGACGTTCACGATTGGGGGTAGGCGGTACGGCCGCCTTAGCCCTGGGCGACCGCGCGGAAGCTGCTTTTGCCAAAGCCGGAATCCTTCTGTTCAGAATTGGGAGGACGGAGCCGATATAGAGGCGAAGTTGCAGGAAATGCAATGGAGGGCCGGCAGGAAAAGGCAAATGCTGCACATTCCTGTACCATATCGGTTAAATCAGTTCAGTGGAACAATGACCTCATCGGGATGGTAGACATTGAGGTCGCGGCGCACCAGCTCTTCCACAAGATCGGGATCGGCATGGCGGGGATTGAGCAGGTTGACCCTGTTGCGCAGGCGGGACCGTTCGGCCTGCACCACGGCCAACTCCGCCCGGCTGTCCCGCAACTGGCGCGTGTAATCGCCCCATGCCAGGATGCCGCTGGGGCCGAGCACGGCATAGCCGGCGAACAGCAGGAGCAGGAATATGGCGAATGCCGGGCCGAAAGCCGAGAAAAGCAACATCCTGAGCTTTGCAATATGCGCCATGGCCCGTTGAATCACAACCCTATTAAGGATGCAAGAAAAATGTGACAGAACGCGCAGTTCCGCCCCATTTTCCTGGCATTACCGCAAAGATTTCACCTGAAGATCGAACGACCCGCGAAGACGGCAATGTCACCCAGCTCTTCTTCGATACGAATCAACTGGTTATACTTGGCGAGCCGATCGGAACGGGCCAGCGACCCGGTCTTGATCTGGCCGCAGTTCGTGGCCACGGCAAGGTCGGCAATGGTCGCATCCTCGGTCTCGCCGGAACGGTGCGACATCACCGCGGTATAGGAAGAACGCTGCGCGAGGCCGACGGCCGCGAGAGTTTCTGTCAGCGAACCGATCTGGTTCACCTTGACGAGCAGGGAGTTCGCCAGGCCCTTTTCGATGCCCATGGCAAGGCGCTTCGGATTGGTCACGAACAGGTCGTCGCCGACGAGCTGAACTGACGAACCGATCTTGTCCGTCAGAATCTTCCAGCCTTCGAAATCATCCTCGCCCATGCCGTCCTCGATCGACTTGATCGGATAGCGGGCGCACAGGTCGGCAAGATAGTCGGCCATCTCGGCGGAGGTCAGGCTCTTGCCCTCGCCCACCATCTCATATTTGCCGTTCTTGAAGAATTCGGTCGAGGCGCAATCCAGCGCCAGCACGACATCGTCGCCCGGCGTGTAGCCGGCCTTCTCGATGGAGGCCATGATGAAGTCGAGCGCATCGGTGGTCGACGCCAGATTGGGGGCAAAGCCGCCCTCGTCGCCCACGGCCGTCGCCAGCCCCTTGTCGTGCAGGCCCTTCTTCAGCGTATGGAAGATTTCCGCGCCGATGCGCACGGCGTCGGCAATGCTTTCCGCACCGACGGGCATCACCATGAATTCCTGGAAGTCGATGGGATTGTCGGCATGTTCGCCGCCATTGATGATGTTCATCATCGGCACCGGCAGCACATGGGCGGAAACGCCGCCGACATAGCGATAGAGCGGCAGGCCGCGCGCATCGGCGGCGGCCTTCGCGGTCGCCAGGCTGACGCCCAGGATCGCGTTGGCACCCAGGCGTCCCTTGTTCTCCGTGCCGTCCAGCGCGATCATCGCCGCGTCGACCTCGCCCTGATCCTCGGCTTCCAGGCCGCGCACCGCGTCGGCAATCTCGCCATTGACCGCGGCAACCGCCTGCAGCACGCCCTTGCCCAGATATCTGCTCTTGTCGCCATCGCGCTTTTCCACCGCCTCATAGGCGCCGGTCGAGGCGCCCGAGGGCACCGCGGCGCGGCCCAGGCTGCCATCCTCCAGCATGACGTCGACTTCGACAGTGGGGTTGCCGCGGCTGTCGAGAATCTGGCGGGCATGGATATCGAGAATGGCGGTCATGCGTGTCCCCTTGTCAACATAATGTTCGGCGGAGTGTATGGCTGCGGTCCGATTAGCCAGAGCAGCCTCATATTGCAATGCGACGAAATCGCCGACTTCCTCCATTGCGCAGATTACGGGGTGTATTACGGTAGCGGAACTGATAATTCGCCCAAGCATTGGTTGCCTGACCCAAGCCGCAGGAGGAAAAAGACGATGGCCGATATCCCAGCGCCCGCCCAGCCCGAGAAGCCGGCCCGCAAGCCGCGCGCGAAAAAGGTGCCCGCAGCGGCCAAGGCGGCCCCCAAGGCGGAGAAGGTCGCGTCGGTAAAGGCCGTGACCAAGCGCGCCGCCCCGCGCGCCAAGGCGCCGAGTGCGAAGGCCCCGAGTGCCAGGGCAAAGTCCAAGGCGGCATCGACCGACTGGAAGGCGCAGGCCGGGAATATCAAGGCACAAGCCGCGAAGACCGCGCGTTCCGCGGCGGATACGGCCAAGGACAAGACCGGCTCCACCATGCAGGGCCTTGCCAGGCTGATCTCCGACACCGCGGGCACCGTGGATGCCAAGCTGGGGCCGCAATATGGCGACTATGCGCGCTATGCCGCCGAAGCGGTTGCCGGAGCGGCCAAGTCCCTCGACGCGAAGGATATCGACCAGCTGGCGTCCGAAGCGCGGAATTTCGTGCGCAAGAGCCCTGCCGTGGCCATTGGCGCGGCCGCCGTCGTCGGGTTCGTACTGATGCGGCTCGCCAAGGGTTCGGGTGGGGAAGAGGCCTGACCTTTCCTTTACCGCACGCACGGAGCGGGATCGCGTGACAGACATTGACGCCGACGCGGCGCTATTGCCCAGGGAAGAATTGCCCGGGGAAGAGGAGCAGGAGCCGCTACGTGACGTGATCGCGCGGCTCATCGCATCTGGCCGCGACTATGCCGAGGCGGAACTGGATCGGCAGAAACTGCGCGCGGCGCTGGTAGGCGCCGGGGTGCGGACGGCGGCCATCCTGCTGGTCGTCGCCCTGATCCTGCTGTTCGCCGCGCTGGTGACGTTGCTGATCGGGCTGGTCATCGCGCTTGCGCCCTTGCTGACGCCCCTTGGCGCGACCGCCGCCGTATCCGCCGGAGGGATCGGCATCAGTATCATCCTCGCCCTGGCCGCGCGCGGGCGCATCCGGCACATGCTGGCGGACATCCGGCAATGAGCGACCTTCGGGAAGACTATCTGGCCGCATCGTCCCGCGCGGCGGCGGCAAGGGCGACATTGCTTGCCGATGTCGCCGAAGCGCGATCACGCCTGTCGCCGGATCGGCTGAAGTCCGACCTTGTCGATCAGGCTTCGGTTCAGGCGCGGACGATGGCCAAAGGCGCCGGGAAAGCGGCGCGCGCGCATCCCTGGGCGCTGGGCGCCGTCGCCGCAGCCATTTTCGGCTGGATTTTCCGTCGCCCGATCACGGCACTTTCCTGCAGATTATTCGTTCAGGCGAGGGATAGGATCGGGCGCTATCGTGAGCGACGGTCCGACACGGACAGTCGAGAGGAACGGACATGAGCAACGATATCTACGACCAGATCGAACGCGCGCGCGACTTTGCCCGGGCCAAGGCGGCAACGACCGCCGACCGGTTGAAGGAAGGAAGCGCCACGGCGCTGACGAACGCATCGGAAGCCCGCAAGAAGGCCGGCGCCGCCTATGCCGGCGCGAAGGACAAGACGTTCCGGGCGGCCGATGCGGCCAATCGCCTGATCAACGAACATCCGCTTGCCGCGACCGCCGCCGCCGTCGCGGCCGGCGCGGCGATCGCCATGTTGTTTCCCAAGGTGCGCGGCGCCATGAAATCGGCGGCCCGCAATGCGCCCGATGTCGCCAGCGGCGCACTTGCACGCGCCAGGGCGCTGGGCGAGGCGGCGGCGGAAAGCGAGCTTGCCGCCAATGTCCGCAGCAGGGCAGGCGAACTCACGGCTTCGGCGCGCGACATCGCGGCAGACGCGGCCTCCGCGACCAAGGCCCGGGCGATCGAGATCGCCGGGCTCGCGCTGGAAAGGGCAAGCGATGCGGCCAGCACCGCGCGCACGGCCATCGGGGATGCCGACATTCCAGGGCTGGTGCGCACGAAGGCCATGGAAGCCGCCCATGCGGCGCGGGTCGGGATCGAGAAGGCGCGCATTCCGCAAAAGGCCTCTCGCCTTGCCGAGACGGCCGCCAGCCATACCGGCGAAGCGCTGATCGCGGCTGGCAAGAAGGTACGGGAAACGCTCGATCCGCAATAGCCCTTATCCCCACCCCCTGCTTTCGTCTAAGAGCCCGGCTTTTTGCCGGGCTTTTTATGTTTCCGGCCTTGGAATGACGGGTTGCCGCTGCTAGGGGCCGTCGCAGTTTCTCAACCTTTCGCAACAGGAAAAGGGTTCGCCATGAGCAAGATGCATCTGGTGATGGGCGGTCGCGTTAAAGACCCCCAGACGCTGGAATTCGAAGACCTTTCGGCGATCGATTTCGTCGGCGTGTTCCCTGATTTCGCTACGGCCGAAAAGGCCTGGCGCGCCGCCGCCCAGCGCACGGTCGACGATGCCGAAATGAAATATGTCGTCGTGCATCTCCATCGCCTGATGGAACCCGACGCGCACGCCTGATCGCGTCCAGCCGGTCGACACCCCTTATCGACAGGGCAAAGGCCTGCCGGGCATTGCGCCCAAGCCGGTTCAGTCGGATGACATCATCTGGCGCGTGCATTCTTCCGGCGCGTGAACAATGCGCCTGCGCGGCCAAAGACGCATGATCCGGGACAATCGGATCGGATCATGCTCTAACGCTTGGCCAGCCCCTTCAGCCCCTTGCGGAACCGCAGGTGGAGCAGCGGCCGGGTCACGAGCAGCCCCGCGACGAAACCGCCGATATGGGCGGCAATCGCGACCTGGCCGACGCCCAGCCCATCCCCGCGCATCGCCAGCCCGATCATGATCTGGATCGCCGTCCAGCCGGCGGCCAGCCAGAGGATGCGCACCGCATTGGCGGAAATGGGGCCGACCGCCTTCACCTTCTGCTGGCTGTAGAGCAGCGCATAGGTCGCCAGCAGTGCCGAAATGGCCCCGCTCGCGCCGACCATCGGGTTCAGGGCATGCATGGTGAACAGCCACTCCGCCCCGGCCGAGGCATAGGCACCGATGGCATAGAGGGCGAGCAGCAGCCACGGCCCCGTCACATGCTCCACATGCCGGCCGCAGAAGAACAGCATCAGCATGTTGAACGCGATATGCAGCCAGTTGGCGTGGACCAGCGTGGCGCTGAGCGGTGTCAGCCACACCGGCAGCATCGTTGCGGGCGCGCCCTGCGCGACCACCGCCGCCGCATCCGTCACGCGTGCCGGGATGAAGCCGCCGACCAGCGCCGCATAGTCGATCTGCCCGGCAAGCCAGAGCAGCAGGAAGATGGCGGTGGTGACGGCCGCCAGCCAATCGGTCATGCGGCCATGGGGGATGCGCATGATCCGATGTTCCAATGGGTGTTCAGATAAACTCGATCTTGTCGACCAGATAGAACTTGTCCCCTGACGGGACCGTGACTTCTATCTCGTCACCCACCAGGCGGCCGATAAGGGCGCGCCCGAGCGGGCTGTTATAGCTGATCATGCCCAGGCGCGCATCGGCCTCCGCTTGCCCCACAATCTGGTAACGGACGGGCTTGTCGTCCTCATCCAGCAGGGTGACGGTGGCGCCGAACACGATCTTGTTGCCCGACAGCGTCTTGGGATCGATGATCTGGGCACGCGACAGCTTGTCCTCCAGATCGGCGATCGTCGCCTCCACCTGGCCCTGACGCTCTTTCGCGGCATGATATTCGGCATTTTCCGACAGGTCGCCATGCGCGCGTGCTTCTTCGATCGCGTCCACGATCTGCGGCCGCTCGGCCTTCAGTTCACGGAGCTGGGCAGAGAGCTTTTCATAGCCCGCCTGCAGCATCGGCATTTTTTCCACGGTCGCCATTATGCGAATCCTTCGTCAATAAGCCCCATATGCGGCCCCGCCCTGTACGGGGACACTCGCAGCGTGATGATGTGGGGGATCAAGCCTGCGGTTGTAGGTTATAAGATTGCAGGGGCCTGACTTCAAGGGGACGCGCGCGCAACGCCTCGATCGCGTCCACCGCCGCCACGCTGGCCGCCGCCGTCGTGAAGCTCGGGATCTTGAGGCGCAGCGCCACCGCGCGGATCGACTGGCTGTCCTTGAGCGACTGCCACCCTTCCGTGGTGTTGAAGATGAGGTCCACGGCGCCGTCGGTGATCCGGTCCACGATATGCGGGCGGCCCTGCGCGACCTTGTTCACCGTTTCCACCGCAATGCCCTGTTCCCCCAGGAAACGGGCCGTGCCGGTGGTGGCGATGATGGAGAAGCCAAGGTCCGCGATCTTGCGGGCGGCGGGCAGGATGACCTCCTTGTCGCTGTCCTTCACGGAAATGAACACGGTGCCGCCGTTCGGCAGGATAGTGCCCGCCGCGATCTGCGCCTTGGCGAAGGCCGTCGCGAAATCCCGGTCGATGCCCATGACCTCGCCGGTCGATTTCATTTCCGGCGAAAGCACCGGATCGACGCCGGGGAAGCGCGCGAAGGGGAACACCGCTTCCTTCACCGCGATATGGTCGATCGCGTGCCGGTCGATGGTCGGCAGATCCTTCAGCTTTTCGCCCGCCATCACGCGCGCGGCGATCTTGGCGATGGGCGAACCGATGGCCTTGGCGACGAAGGGCACGGTGCGGCTGGCGCGCGGGTTCACCTCGATCAGGTAGACCTGCCCGTCCTTCACCGCGAATTGCACGTTCATCAGGCCGCGCACGCTGAGCGCCCGCGCCAATATGTCGGCCTGCCGGTCGATTTCCGCGATGATCTCCGTGCTGAGGCTATAAGGCGGCAGCGAGCAGGCGCTGTCGCCGGAATGGACGCCGGCTTCCTCGATATGCTGGAGCACGCCGGCCACGACCACATCGTCGCCATCGCACAGCGCATCCACGTCCACCTCGATGGCGTCGCGCAGATACTGGTCGATCAGCACGGGCGAGTCGCCCGATACCTGGACGGCGGTGGTGATATATTCCTCTAGCTGCGCCTGGCCGTCCACGATCTCCATGGCGCGGCCACCCAGCACATAGCTGGGGCGCATCAGCACCGGATAGCCGATGCGCGTAGCGACGGCGATCGCCTCTTCCCGGCTGCGCGCGATGCCGTTGGCCGGCTGTTTCAGGCCGAGCCGGTCGATCAGCGCGGCAAAGCGCTCGCGATCCTCGGCAAGGTCGATGGCGTCGGGCGAGGTGCCAAGAATGGGGATGCCCGCATCCTCCAGCGCCTGCGCCAGCTTCAGCGGGGTCTGGCCACCGAACTGCACGATCACGCCGGCCAGCGTGCCGTTGGACTGCTCGACATGCAGGATTTCCAGCACGTCCTCCGCCGTCAGCGGCTCGAAATAGAGGCGATCCGACGTGTCATAATCGGTCGAGACCGTTTCCGGGTTGCAGTTGATCATGATCGTTTCATAACCGACCTCGTCCAGCGCGAAGCAGGCATGGCAGCAGCAATAGTCGAACTCGATGCCCTGCCCGATCCGGTTCGGCCCGCCGCCCAGGATCACGACCTTTTTCCGGTCGCTCGGCTGCGCCTCATTCTCGGGCTCGCCGAAGATCGGCGCTTCATAGGTCGAATACATATAAGGCGTCTTCGCCTCGAACTCGGCGGCGCAGGTGTCGATGCGCTTGAAGACCGGGCGCACGCCCAGCCTGTGGCGCAGCGCGCGCACCTCGTCCTCGGTCACGCCGCCGGTCATCGCGACCACGGCATCGCGCACAAGACCGGAACCGCGACGGATCGCCGCTTCCATGCCCCGCGCGACATTGGCCGATTGCAGCGCCAGCCAGGCGAGCCGCTTGTCGGAAAAGCCCATGGATTTGAGGCGACGCATGCCCGCCGCATCGCGCGGCAGGCCGTTTTTCAGCACTTCGCCTTCCGCATCCACAATCTCCTTGATCCGCTCAAGGAACCAGGGGTCATATTTGGCGATGGCGTGGATTTCCGCGACGGTCAGACCTTCACGCAGCGCCTGCGCGGCCACCAGCAGCCGGTCGGGCGTGGGCAGGGAGAGCGCGGCGATGATGTCGTCCCTGGGCGCGCCCACAAGATGATCGACCTGATTGAAGCCGGAAAGCCCGGTCTCCAGGCCCCGCAGCGCCTTTTGCAGGGATTCGTGGATGTTGCGGCCAATGGCCATCACTTCGCCCACGGACTTCATGGCGGTGCCCAGCAGCGGTTCGGCGCCCTTGAACTTCTCGAAGGCGAAGCGCGGGATCTTCGTCACGACATAGTCGATGGTCGGCTCGAAGCTGGCCGGGGTCGCGCCGGTGATGTCGTTGACGATCTCGTCCAGCGTATAGCCGACCGCCAGCTTCGCCGCGACCTTCGCGATCGGGAAGCCAGTGGCCTTCGACGCCAGCGCGGAAGAGCGCGACACGCGCGGGTTCATCTCGATGACGACAAGCCGGCCGTCCTTGGGATTGACTGCGAACTGTACGTTCGAACCACCTGTTTCCACGCCGATTTCACGCAGCACGGCGATGCTCGCCGAACGCATGATCTGATATTCCTTGTCGGTCAGCGTCAGCGCCGGGGCGACGGTGATGCTGTCGCCGGTATGGACACCCATCGGGTCCACATTCTCGATGGAACAGATGATGATGGCATTGTCGTGCTTGTCCCGCACGACCTCCATCTCATATTCCTTCCAGCCGAGCAGCGATTCCTCGATCAGCACCTCGGTCGTGGGCGACGCATCCAGGCCGCCGGTCACGATCTTCACGAACTCGTCGCGATTATAGGCGATGCCGCCGCCGGTGCCGCCCATGGTGAAGCTGGGACGGATGATCGACGGCAGGCCGGTGAATTCCAGCCCCTCCAGCGCTTCCTCGATCGTATGCGCGATGCGTGAACGCGCGCTTTCCAGGCCGATCTTGTCCATCGCGTCGCGGAACTTGATGCGATCTTCGGCCTTGTCGATCGCCTCGGCATCGGCACCGATCATCTGCACGCCATATTTCTCCAGCGTGCCGTCGTTGAACAGCGCCAGCGCCGTATTGAGCGCCGTCTGCCCGCCCATGGTCGGCAGCACCGCGTCCGGCCGCTCCTTCTCGATGATCTTCGCCACGATTTCCGGCGTGATCGGCTCGATATAGGTCGCGTCGGCCAGCTCGGGATCGGTCATGATCGTCGCCGGGTTCGAATTGACCAGGATGATGCGATAGCCCTCTTCCTTGAGCGCCTTCACCGCCTGCGTCCCGGAATAATCGAACTCGCACGCCTGCCCGATGATGATCGGACCAGCGCCAATGACGAGGATGGATGAGATGTCGGTGCGCTTGGGCATTAGTTCTTATCAGCCTTGGATTGTGCTTCGTTGCCGATATGGCCATTCCTGAGATCGAGCGCCTGTGACAAGCCGCCGTGCGTCATCAATGCACCGCCCCCGTCACGGCTTCGCAGCCCCAGCCGTCATATTCCAGGTCGAACAGCATTTCGAGCTGCAGGCATGTCTTCGTCAGCGCGCGGATCGACGCTTCGTCCACCGCCTGTTCGCATTCGAGGAAGAGGTAGAGGTCGCCTTCCTCGTCCTCCTCGCGATCAAGCTCGACGAAGCCGAATTGGCTGGCGACGACCAGCAGCCGCTCGAAATCCTTTTCGCTGCCCCGGAAGCTGACGTCCACGGGGCGCTTGATGCGCGCCTTGTCGCCATTGGCGGCGAGGTTGGCGAGCACGTCCTTGTCCGCCGCCCATTCCGCGTCCAGCCGGGCGGGATCGACCTCTGGCAGCTTGATGCTCATGCCTTCACCTCCTGGGGTTTCAGGCCGTCCACGAACCGCTTGAACAGGTAGAAACTATCCTGCGGACCCGGCGAGGCTTCCGGGTGATACTGCACCGAAAAGGCATTTCTGTCAGTGAGTTCTAGGCCGGCATTGCTACCGTCGAACAGCGATATATGGGTCGGGCGTACATTGGCGGGCAAGGTGTCGGCATCCACGGCGAAGCCATGGTTCATGCTGGTGATCTCCACCGCGCCATCCGAGAGCCGCTTGACCGGATGGTTCGCGCCGCGATGGCCCTGATGCATCTTCACCGTCTTCGCGCCCACGGCGAGACCAAGCAGCTGGTGGCCAAGGCAGATGCCGAACACCGGGATATCGGCCTGCAGAACCGACGCGATCACCGGCACCGCATAGACGCCGGTCGCCGCCGGATCGCCCGGGCCGTTGGAGAGGAACACGCCGTCGGGCTTGAGCGCCGCCACCGCTTCATAGCTGGTGTCGGCGGGCAGCACCGTCACGCGGGCGCCGGCCTTCACCAGGTTGCGGAAGATATTGTCCTTCGCGCCATAGTCGATCGCGACAACATGGGGGCTATTTTCGCCCGCCTGGTTCAGCGCATAGCCATGGCCGAGCGTCCAGATGCCGTCCGTCCACTCCCGGCGCTGGGGATGGGTGACTTCGATGGCGAGGTCCATGCCTTCCAGCCCCGGCCATGCCTTTGCCTTGGCGGCGAGCGCGGCGATATCGAACTTGCCCTCGGGATCATGGGCGATCACCGCATTGGGCGCGCCCTTCAGCCGGATCATGCGGGTGAGCGCGCGGGTGTCGACGCCGGAGATGCCGATGCGCCCCTGCTGCTTCATCCATGTGTCGAACGGCAGGATGTTGCGGAAATTGCTGGGCGCCGTCACATCCTCCCGCACCACGCAGCCCAGCGCGAAGGGCTGGCTCGCCTCCACATCCTCCGCATTGGTGCCGACATTGCCGATATGGGGGAAGGTGAAGGTGATGATCTGGCCGGCATAGCTGGGATCGGTCATGATCTCCTGATAGCCGGTGATCGACGTGTTGAAGCACAGCTCGCCCACCGCATCGCCCACCGCGCCGAAGCCGCGGCCGAAGACGCAGGCGCCGTCTGCAAAAACCAATACCCCCGTCGCTCCCTTGGGCACAGTTAGGGTTTTGGCGTCTGCCATGACATGCGGTCCTTTATGCTTTTGCGGGGTCCCGTTTTCTACGGGTTAAACGGCCCGCGACCTAGGCTGCAGATGGTAACAGGTCAACTCCTGTTAAAAATCTCTTTTGCCGTTATATTGCTTCCTTTCCGAAAACATAAGGACGCACTCGCCCATGATTCGCGACGCCATCAAAACTGCCCAGATCGAGGCGATGAAGGCGGGAGAGAAGGATCGGCTGGCCGCGGTCCGCCTGATCCTGGCCAAGCTGAAGGATCGCGACATCGAATTGCGCACCGCCTCGTCGGTGCCGGACGACGATGCCGTCGTGGTCGACGTGCTGCAGAAGATGGCCAAGCAGCGCCGCGAATCCATCGCCATGTTCGAGACCGGCGGCCGCATGGAGCTGGCCGCCAAGGAGCAGGCCGAGCTTGCCGTCATCGAAGGCTTCCTGCCCAGCCAGCTCAGCGAAGCGGAAACGACCGCCGCGATCGAGGCGATCAAGGCAGAAGTCGGCGCGGCCAGCGTGAAGGACATGGGCAAGGTGATGGCCCTGCTGAAGGAACGCCACGGCACCGTCATCGACATGAGCAAGGCCAGCGCCCTGGTGAAGGCGGCGCTTGCCTGATTTCCCTGCCGCGACACCCCGCTCCGCCGCCAAAAGGCCGGGGTTCGGGACGGAGGCGCGGCCATGAGCCTGTCTCCCCAATGGCTGGACGAACTGCGCGCGCGCACGACGCTGTCGACGCTGATCGGCAAGACGGTAAAGGTCCAGAAGGCCGGGCGCGAGTACAAGGCCTGCTGCCCCTTTCATAACGAGAAGACGCCCAGCTTCACGATCAACGACGAAAAGGGATTCTACCACTGTTTCGGTTGCGGCGCGCATGGCGACGCCATCCGCTGGATGACCGACCAGCGCGGCCTGCCCTTCATGGAGGCGGTGAAGGAACTGGCGGCAACCGCCGGCATGGAGGTGCCCGCGGCCGATCCGCGCGCCGCCAAGCGTGCCGAACAGGCCAAGGGCCTGCATGACGTCATGGCGGCGGCCCAGGGCTTTTTCGAAGAGCAACTGGCCGGCATCGACGGCAGCGAGGCGCGCGATTACCTCAAACGCCGCCAGATCAGCGATGACACGCGCCGGACCTTCGGCTTTGGCTATTCCCCGGATTCCCGCGGCAAGCTGAAAACCGCCTTGCGCGACTTCGGCGAACCGATGCTGATCGAAGCCGGCATGCTGATCGACCCGGAAGGCGACGGGGCAGCCAGGAAGCGGGAGAGCTACGACCGCTTCCGTGGCCGGCTGATGATCCCGATCCGCGACGCGCGCGGCCGGGTGATCGCCTTTGGCGGGCGCATCCTGGGCGCGGGCGAGCCCAAATATCTGAACTCGCCCGATACGCCGCTGTTCGACAAGGGGCGCACGCTCTATAATCTGGACAAGGCATCCCCCGCCTCGCGCCACAGCGGCCGGGTGATCGTGGTCGAAGGCTATATGGACGTCATCGCCTTGTCGCAGGCGGGCTTTGGCGAAAGCGTGGCGCCGCTGGGCACCGCGCTCACCGAACATCAGATCGAGCGGCTGTGGAAGATGGTGGAGGTGCCGATCCTCTGCTTCGATGGCGATGCGGCGGGGCAGAAGGCAGCGATCCGCGCCGCGATCCGCGCCCTGCCCCTGCTGCGCCCCGGCCACAGCCTTGCCTTTGCGACATTGCCGGCGGGGCAGGACCCCGACGATCTGGTCCGCAGCGCGGGCTCCGGTGCGTTCGAAGCGGTGCTGGCCGCTGCCGAGGCGCTGGTGGAACGGCTGTGGGCGCATGAGATGGCCGCGGCGCCACTCGACACGCCGGAACAGCGCGCGGGCTTCAAGCAGCGGTTGTCGGCCATCGTCGAACAGATCGCCCACCCGGACATCCGCGCCCATTATCAGCAGATCTTCCGCGAGCGCTATGACGCGCTGTTCTTTGCGCGGCGCCAGCAGCAGCCTTTCGTGCCACAGGGCCAGCGTCAGTGGAACGCCCCCCGCAATGGCGGCGGCAAGGGCCGCTGGACCCCGCCCCTGCCCCCGGCGACCGAGGAGGCGCGCGCCATCGGCGCGACGGGCATGGAGGCGCGCCTTCTGCGTGCGGTTCTGGGCGGATTGATTCGCTATCCGGACGAAATTCGGCGCAACCGGGAGGAACTCTCGGCCCTTTCAATCGCTGATAAAGGGCTGGCTGATCTGGTTCGCGGACTTTTGTCTGCGGCTGGAGCAGAAGAAATTGTTGAAATAGACACACTCCTTACCATATTGGGCCAAGGTGATGTGTATAATATGGCGAAAGGGCTACTCCGGGCCGATGCGCTGACCTTCACCTTTACCCGCAAACAGGCCGATCCTGATCGTGCGCGGCGCGATCTGAGGGAAGCGATTCGGGTGATGGCTGCAGGGCCGGAGATCGAGGCGGCGCTGGCGCAGGCCACACGGCAGGCGATGGCGGCACTGGACGAAGACAGCCTGGAACAGCAGCAGCGGCTGCTGAAGATGCAAGCGGAACATCAGCGGCGACTCGCCGACCTGATGCAACCGGAAGATATGATGTGATTGGCCCGTTCATGGGCCACTGGGGTCAAGGCGAATAGATGGCAAGCAAGGCGAATAAAGGTGCGGGCGAGGATACGGATACCGGCGATGCCCCGCTGCTCGACCTCAATGAGGCTTCGGTCAAGAAGCTGATCGTCCGCGCCAAGAAGCGCGGTTACATCACCTATGATGAACTGAACGCCGCCCTGCCGCAGGACCAGATGTCTTCCGAGCAGATCGAGGATGTCATGTCGGCACTCAACGACATGGGCGTCAACATCGTCGAGAACGAAGAAGCCAGCGAAGACGGCGACGAACCGCGCGAGGACGATACCGACACCGCCGATTCGGCCGACGAGGATGACGATGACGGCGCGTCGCGCCCGGTCGCCGAAAAGAAGAAGGAAACGATCGACCGCACCGATGACCCGGTGCGCATGTACCTGCGCGAGATGGGCGCGGTCGAGCTGCTCAGCCGCGAGGGCGAAATCGCCATCGCCAAGCGGATCGAGGCCGGGCGCGACACGATGATCCTGGGCCTGTGCGAAAGCCCGACGACCTTCAACGCGATCATCGAATGGTCCACCGCCCTCAACAATGGCGAGATGCAGCTGCGCGAGATCCTGGATCTCGACGCGATGCTGTCCAAGGACCCCGCGCCCGAAAGCCTGACCGACGAGGACAGCGACGACGACGGCGAGATCAGTGCGAAGACCGCCGGCCCCAGCTTCAAGGAAGAGGAAGAGCCCGAGGAGGAATCCGCCGACGGGGAGGACGAGGACTCGATGACCGAGCGCCGCGCCCCGCGCGTGGAGGAAGAGGATGAGGAGGACAACACCCTCTCCCTCGCCCAGATGGAAGAGACGCTCAAGCCGATGGCGCTTGAGAAATTCGCGACCATCACGGAGATTTTCCGGGCCTTTTCCAAGGCACAGGAAACCCGCCTCGCCGCCATGGCCAATGGCGATGCGCTGAGCCAGAAGGCGGAGGACTATTACCAGCAGCTGCGCGAAGACCTGACAGCACAGGTCGAGAGCGTCCAGTTCCACCAGCAGAAGATCGAATATCTCGTCGATCAGCTCTATGCCTATAACCGGCGCCTCACCGCGCTGGGCGGCCAGATGCTGCGCCTTGCCGAGCGCCACAAGGTGCCCCGCAAGGACTTCCTGGACCAGTATGTCGGCCATGAGCTGGACGAAGGCTGGCTGGAAAAGGTCGGCAGGATCGACAAGAAATGGACCGCCTTCGTGGCCGCCGAAGGGCGCGCGGTCGAGCGCGTGCGGTCCGAGGTCGGCGAGATCGCCCAGGCGACCGGCATGGCGCTCAGCGAGTTCCGCCGCATCGTCAACATGGTGCAGAAGGGCGAGCGCGAAGCCCGCATCGCGAAGAAGGAAATGGTCGAGGCGAACCTGCGCCTCGTCATCTCCATCGCCAAGAAATATACCAATCGCGGCCTGCAGTTCCTGGATCTCATCCAGGAAGGCAATATCGGCCTGATGAAGGCGGTCGATAAGTTCGAATATCGCCGCGGCTACAAGTTCAGCACCTATGCCACCTGGTGGATCAGGCAGGCGATCACGCGTTCCATTGCGGATCAGGCGCGGACCATCCGCATTCCTGTCCACATGATCGAGACGATCAACAAGCTGGTGCGCACCAGCCGCCAGTTCCTGCACGAGCAGGGCCGCGAGCCGACGCCGGAGGAAATGGCCGAGCGCCTTTCCATGCCGCTGGAAAAGGTCCGCAAGGTGATGAAGATCGCCAAGGAGCCGATCTCCCTCGAAACGCCGATCGGCGACGAGGAAGACAGCCATCTGGGCGACTTCATCGAAGACAAGAACGCCATCATCCCGGTGGATGCGGCGATCCAGGCGAACCTGAAGGAAACCGTCACGCGGGTTCTGGCCAGCCTGACGCCGCGCGAAGAACGCGTGCTGCGCATGCGCTTCGGCATCGGCATGAACACCGATCACACGCTGGAGGAAGTGGGCCAGCAGTTCAGCGTGACCCGCGAGCGTATCCGCCAGATCGAGGCGAAGGCGCTGCGCAAGTTGAAGCACCCCTCGCGCAGCCGCAAGATGCGCAGCTTCCTCGACCAGTAAGCCTCCATCACCGCATGCGTATAATGCCGGTCGAACTCCTGTTCGGCCGGCATTTGCATGTCTGGATACGCATATCCGGCGCTGAGGGGCCGACCGGCAGCCCCGCCCGCAGCCATGCCCTTTACCGTTGAATTCTCCCCATAATGGGGCGGAATGGGCGTGAAATAGCACCCATCATAAACCCTCCGTTTACGCAAAGCTGGCAAAGCTTGTCTAAATGACGCGAGCGTCTTGCCGCGCAAACAAGGATTCTGGGTATGCGCGAGACGGTTGAACTGCGAAATGACGGTCCCGGTTCCGGCCCCGGTGTCGCCGAAGTGCTTTCCAGCCTGGTCATGGTGGAGGGCACGCCGGATCATCCCCATGCCGCCGGGTTTGCCGAACGGTCGCCCGCCGACCTGACCGATGCCATTCATTATCTGTGCGTCCTGCACGGCCGCCACCCCGGCGTGATCGACCATGCCGCCGTCCGCAGCGCCGACAACGCCGCCCGCCAGTGGCTGGTCCAGGCGATAGAGGGATTCGCGGCCGAACGCGCCTATCTGACGCGGATCGCCGTTGCTGCGGGGCCCGTGCCCAGCACCGCCGGGCAGAGCGATTGCGACGCGACCGTACTGGGCCAGCGCCACGCGCTCGACATGCTGGCCCAATCGGACCGGCGGGGGTGCGCCATTGGCGCGGCTTTTGCGCTGATCCTCGACTGGGGCGCCATCCGCCCGATGCTGGACCGCGTTGCGCTCCGGCTCGAACTGGAGCCGCATGCCACGATGCTGCCGCCGCGCAATGAAACGCTGGCCGTTGCCGATGCCCTTGCCACCGAGCCGGCCGTGCTGCGCGCCGTGCTGTTCGGCGCCGGCCAGCTGGTGCGGCAGCATCGGGGCCTGTGGGACCTGCTCCAGGCCCGCGCCGCCATCCGCGCCGGGAACTGAGCCTCGATCGGCCATTCCCCGCATCGGGCCTTCCCATGCGTTAGACCTTGCGCCCCAATCGCATGCCCCCTACTCCCGATGCGATATCTTGCAACCGGGGGAATGGCAGGCCCATGCGCTTTGAAGGCACCGAGGATTATGTCGCAACGGACGATCTGAAGGTCGCCGTCAACGCAGCCGTGCTGCTCCGCCGCCCGCTGCTGGTGAAGGGGGAGCCGGGCACGGGCAAGACCGTGCTGGCGCAGCAGATCGCGCAGGCGCTGGGCGCGCCGCTGATCGAATGGAACGTGAAGTCCACCACCCGCGCGCATCAGGGCCTGTATGAATATGACGCGGTGGCGCGGCTGCGCGACGGCCAGCTGGGCGACCCCCGCGTACATGACATTTCCAACTATATCCGCAAGGGCAAGCTGTGGGAGGCGTTCACCTCCCCCACCCTGCCCGTGCTGCTGATCGACGAGATCGACAAGGCCGACATCGAATTCCCCAACGACCTGTTGCAGGAACTCGATCGCATGGAATTCCATGTCTATGAGACCGGGGAAACGATCAAGGCGGCCGAGCGCCCGGTCGTCATCATCACCTCGAACAATGAGAAGGAACTGCCCGACGCCTTCCTGCGCCGCTGTTTCTTCCACTATATCCGCTTTCCCGAGCGGGAGACGATGCAGCAGATCGTGGATGTCCACTTCCCCGCCATCCAGAAGATCCTGGTCAGCCGGGCCATGGATATCTTCTACGACATCCGCGAGGTGCCGGGCCTGAAGAAGAAGCCTTCCACCAGCGAGCTACTCGACTGGCTGAAGCTGCTGCTGGCCGAGGACATGCCGCTGGACGTGCTCCAGTCCGCCGACAGCAGCAAGGCCATCCCACCGCTGCACGGCGCGCTGCTGAAGAATGAGCAGGACATCATGATGTTCGAACGCCTCGCCTTCATGAGCCGCCGAAAGACGCAGTGATGGCGGACCGATCCATCCACGGCGCGGGATGCCTGTGCGGCGCGGTACGCATGACTATCGCCGCCGATCCCATCGCCGCGCGCATCTGCTGGTGCCGCCTGTGTCAGTATCTGGCGGCCGGATCGGGCACGGTGAATATCATCTTCCCGACCGAGGAGGTGGTGATCGGCGGCGACGTGCATTGGTATGAAAGCATAGCCGACAGCGGCAACAGGATGCGCCGGGGCTTCTGCCCGCAATGCGGCACGCCCTTGCTGAGCCTGGCCGAATCGCGCCCGCACCTCACCATTATCCGGGCCGGCGCGCTGGATGATCCCGATCTGATCGCGCCGCAGGCGATCATCTGGGCGAAGGAAGCACCCGCCTGGGCGCAACTCGACCCCGATTTGCCCCATCATGAAGCGCAAATGCCCCCTGCCGGCTGAAAAAGCCCCTAAATGGCGCAAATCGTCGCTTGCGCGGGTCCGGTTTGCATGTGATCCTTTCCATCAGGACAAGAGCCGGAACGGCCGTCGTCGAGGAGATGGATGCGATGCGTCGTTGGACTGCCCTGACTCTGCTTCCCTTTTCATTGATCTGCCTGCAGGCGCAGGCGGCGGATGGCGATGCCACGCGCGAAGCATGGCGGGTCGATGGCGACACCGCCGCGCTCGATGCCGCCGGCGTCGGATTCCCCCTCCAGATGGGGGCACTCGCGCTCGTGAAATCCGGGGAAATCTCCAGCGGCGGCAGCGGCATCGACAATTATGCCCAATTCGTGTCGGCCGACGGCGTTATCCAGGCCACGGCCTATATCTACCTGCCCAGCCATGCCGATACGGCCATCGCCGCCCATATGACGGATCAGGCGATCCACGAGCGCTTTGGCGCGGCGACCCGGCGCACGGCCTTTGCATCGGTGGCCGCCGGCGGCCATGCCCAAGCCGCCATCCGCAGCTTTTATGAACATGCGGCCGATGGCGCGCTCGTGACCGGCGCCGCCTTCATCCAGGCCGGACGGTGGATGGTCAAGCTGCGGGTCACTGGCCCCACCGAGCGGACGCGCGACGTTGCGGCGGGCCTTGACGCCATGCTGTCCTCCATCCGCTTTGCGCCGCAAGCCCGGATTGCGCCCGCCGTCGCCAGCGCTATGGCCGCGTGCCCGGCCGCCGCCCAGGCAAGCGCACGGATCATCGACGCCGAGCCGGCAACAGAGGCCGACGATGCGCCGGCACGCACGCCGATGTCGCGCCTGTGCATCCGGGGCAGCATCGCGCTCGCCGACGGCAAGGTGCAGATGCTGCAGCCCGTCGCCGATCCGGATATGCTGTTCGTGCCGCTCGACGATGCCGGGCGGATGCTCACGGTGGAAAAACGGGCCGGCGCGGCGGGCTATCAGCTGAGCATGCATGAAATCGGCCGGACCGACGCCTATAATGTCTATGACCGAGTGCCCACCGCCGAGCAGATCGCGGCGATATTGGACGGCAGCGACGTCGCCGGCGCCACGCCGCGCGCGTCCACGGCCTATCGGGCCGATGGCGGCAGGACAATAACGGCGGCGCGCTGACCCGAAGGCGGGCTCAGATCAATCTTGGATCAATCATCAGATTAGGTAGCCGACCTCGTAAACGCCCCAGCGCCGCCCTTCGAAGGCCAGCGGCACGAAGACGCTGCGCAGCGCACGATAGCGCCCATCGCCCAAATCCTGCCGATAGGTGAAGAGGAAGAAATCATCGTCGCCGTCAAGCGCGCGGCGGGTCTGGCTGTCCATGAATATCTGCCGGTTGCGGGCATGCTCCATGTTCCACATCCGGTCGTCCGTGCGCGGCGGCTGGCTGCGCGCGCTGATATGGGTCGGCAGATAGCCGTTCATGTCGATCAGGCAGCAGCCGACGATGGCGGGGTCTTCCGCCGTGCGCCGGTCCAGCAGCGGCTGGATTATCCGGTCGGCAAAGTCGGTGAAACCGTTGAGATATTGCCGGGGGTCGGCCCCCTCGATGGCGCGGTACTGCGTATCGAACAGCGCGTCGGCGGACAGGCGCCCTTCCCGAAGCGCCCGCCCGATCAGGTCCGACACCTCGTCCGCCCCCTGCTCCGCCAGCGCGATATAATGGCTGTTGCGCGTGCGCCCGCCGCTATGGGCGGAGGTATTGAGCATGTCATTGGCCAGCCCCTCCAGCCGCTCCAGCTTTATCCTTGCCTCATTGACCTGCCCCGCGCTTTGCGTCGCGGACCGGGTGAACCCTGCCAGCGCGCCATGCAGGGCCGTCACGGCCGCCCCGGCGGCATCGGTGCAGCCCAGAATGGCGTCCGACCGCTCCTGAAACTGGCCGACCAGCGATGCGATCTCCGTCAACGTCGTCCGCAACGTGTCGATATGCGCGCTGACCCCGTGCCCCCGCGCGATATTGGCCTCCACGCCCTCGATCAGCGCGCGGGCGTCGCCATCCAGCTGCCCCAGCTTGTCGTTGACGGATGCCGCCGAAGCCCCCGACTGTTCGGCCAGCCGCCGAATCTCGTCGGCCACCACCGCGAAGCCCCTGGCGTCCTCGCCGCCACGCGCCGCTTCGATGGCCGCGTTCACACCCAGCATGCGGGTCTGCCGCGCGATCATCGCCAGTTCGTCGGAAATACCGCCGACCGCTTCGATGACGGACAGGAAGCGCCGCAAATGGCCCTCCAGCCCGGTGACATGCGCGATCAGCCGCGACACCTCCTCCAGGGACAGCGCGGCCGCTTCATGCCCGTCGGTGATGATCGTTCCGGCGCGGCGAGCCGTCAGGCCCAGTTCCTGCGCCGCGTTCACGCTTTCATCATGGCTGCTGTCCAGCACCGCCATGTCGGCGTGCAGGCCGTTCAACTGGCCGGCATCGGCCCGGATTCGCGCGTTCACTTCCCCCAGGAAGCCGGCGGTCTCGCTGCACTGCAAGGCGATGTCACCCGACCGTTCACCAAGATCGGCCAACAAGTCCAGCTTTTCCAATGATTGCGCGCCCCTGACGTGAATGGCAACAATGCCGGGTTAACCATGCATTGCAACAATTAACGATCCGATAACCGCGCCGCTGCGGCGTTTCGCTCCGGGCGCCTTGCAACCCGGCCGGCCTTGGTCAACATAGCCGGAAGCCTGCGCCCTTTGAGGAACGATCGTGCTGCTGAACTTTCTGGATGAATTGCGCGCGGCGGGCATATCCGCCGGCATCAAGGAGCATTTGGTGCTGCTGGAAGCGCTGGAGCGCGATGCGATCGCGCTTCGGCCGGAGGAATTCTATTATCTCGCCCGCGCGACCTATGTGAAGGACGAAGGGTTGATCGACCGTTTCGACCAGGTCTTTGCCAAGGTCTTCAAGGGGATCGAGGGCAGCTATGAGGTTGCCGGCAAGGATATTCCCGAAGACTGGCTGCGCCTTGTCGCGGAAACGTTCCTGAGCCCCGAGGAGATGGAGAAGATCAAGTCCCTGGGTAGCTGGGACGAGATCATGGAAACGCTGAAGCAGCGGCTGGAGGAACAGCAGGGCCGGCATCAGGGCGGCAGCAAATGGATCGGCACCGGCGGCACCTCCCCCTTCGGCCATGGCGGGTACAACCCGGAAGGCGTGCGCATCGGCGGCGAGGGCAAGCACAAGCGCGCGATCAAGGTGTGGGAAAAGCGCGCATTCAGGAATCTGGACAACGAACGTGAGCTTGGCACGCGCAACATCAAGGTCGCGCTGCGCCGCCTGCGCCGTTTCGCGCGGGAGGGCGCCGCCGACGAGCTGGACCTGGATGAAACGATCCGCGGCACGGCGCGTCAGGGCTGGCTGGACATCCACATGCGGCCGGAGCGCCACAATGCGGTGAAACTGCTACTGTTCCTGGACGTGGGCGGCTCCATGGACCCGTTCGTCTCCCTCTGCGAAGAGCTGTTTTCGGCCGCCACCGCCGAATTCAAGAACATGGAATTCTTCTATTTCCACAACTGCCTGTATGAAGGCGTGTGGAAGGACAATCGCCGCCGCTTCACGGAGCGCACCCAAACCTGGGACATCCTTCACAAATACAGCCATGATTATAAGGTCGTGTTTGTCGGCGATGCGGCGATGAGCCCCTATGAAGTCAGCCATCCCGGCGGATCGGTGGAGCATTTCAACGAAGAGGCGGGCGCAACATGGCTCCAGCGAATCGCCCACACCTATCCCGCCACCGTCTGGCTGAACCCTTCGACGAAGGCGCATTGGGGATATAGCCAGTCCACCCGCATGATCCGTGAACTGATGTCCGACCGGATGTATCCGCTGACCCTTGAAGGGCTGGACGATGCGATGCGGGAACTGAGCCGCAAGCGATAGGCCAGAACGGGCACTGAACCGGGGCGACAGGCGGTGCATCACCAGACGGTGCGTGGACAGTCCGTGCATGGCGGGCGCGTCTCCGGATGCGCCATCCGTCCGTCGATACATGCATCCCGTCTTCCGCCGGATGACCAGCGGAATCCCTAATCCATGATCGCGCATTTCCCGGAAGGGCCAGGCCCGCAAAACGCTGTCGACGCAAACAACATGCTGAAAAATATTGAAAAGATTATTATTACCATTGCGTAACGATATCAAACTGTCGCGATGGCGCGCGGCCACGGCGGGATCGCGGGATTAGCCATAGGTTCGAACCGGCGTCATCTACGAGGAAGAGGATGAATGCCTGCTATCCGTCTCCACCCCCAGGTGAGACCCCCGACCTCAGTTGCCGGTCGTGGTCGCACATGAAATATCGGTCGCTTCCGCCGATCGCCATTTGTCCGCGCGCCCGATTATCGGAATAGCAGCCTCCGGATCGCAAGACTGGTGGCAGCGATGGCCGCTTGTCGTCATGACAGGATCATCATTCAATTTGACGCCGATTGACGATAATATCCGGCGCATTGCACTTGGAGGGGGAAAGTGATGGCAACGGTTCCAGCGGCGCGCGTCGGGATAGGACGCGACGAGAAATTCTTCCTGATGTCGGCCATCGTCATGGCCATGGTCCTTGTCGGCGGTTTTTCGTTTCAGCTGGCGATGGGGCGGTCGACCTTTGCTTCGCCGCTCTATGTACATGCCCATGCACTGACATTTTTCGGCTGGACCGCATTGTATCTTCTCCAGAATATCCTGGCCGCCGGCGGGTCTACCGCCCTTCACCGCCGCCTGGGCTGGATCGCGACCGTCATGGTGCCCGCCATGGTCGTGCTCGGCACGTTCATCACGGTCAGGAAGGTCCAGCAAGGCGCTGCGCCCTTCTTTTTCGAGCCGCTTTACTTCCTGCTGATGAATCCGCTGTCGATCCTCGTCTTTGCCGGGCTTGTGGCAAGCGCCATCCTGCTGCGCCGCCACACCCAATGGCATCGCCGGCTGATGTTCTGCGGCATGGCGATCCTGACCGGGCCGGGCCTTGGACGCCTGCTGCCGATGCCGCTGTTCATCCCATGGGCGGGCTGGGCCGTGTTCGCGGCGGTGATGCTGTTCCCGCTGGCCGGGATCGTCCGCGATCTTCGCGGCAGCGGCACGGTTCATCCGGCCTGGTGGTGGGGCGTGGCCGCGATTGCGGGCGTGCAGATGGGGGCCGTGGTACTGGCAGGCAGTCCGGTCGGCCCCGTCATCTACCGGGCGGTCACTCAGGGCACGCCGGGCGCGGCGATCACGCCCAATGCCTATCCCCCCATGCCGGGCGCCTGACCGGCGGACTCGCCGGCGACTATGCCCCGCACCGATGGAGCACGCCGCCGGTCATCGGCGCGGGCACCCCGGTCGTGCCGGGGAAGCTGATCGGCAGGCCGGCAAGGCGGCGCACGGCCATATAGGCAAAGCCCTCCGCCTCCACGGCGTCGCCGTTCAGGCCGATATCGCCGACGGGATGGACGGAAATGCCCGTGGCCTGTGCGATCATGCGCATCAGCGTGCCGTTGTGCAGCCCGCCGCCGGCGACATGGATGGCAACCGGACGCGCGGGGAGATGGTCCAGCGCCCGCGCGACCGAATGGGCGGTAAAGGCCGTCAACGTCGCCGCGCCATCGGCGAGCGACAGGCGCGCCACCGGCTCGGTCAAAAAACGCTCCCGGTCGATGCTCTTGGGCGGCGGCGCGGCGAACCACGGATCGGCGAGCATGGCGGCAAGGATCGCTTCGTCCACCCGCCCCGTCGCCGCCACGGCCCCGCCGGCGTCGAAATCCGCATTGCCCTCCGCCTGCATCCAGTTGTCGATCAGGCCGCTCGCCATGCCGGTATCGAAGGCGATCAGGTCGTCGCCCTCGCCGATGAAGGTGATGTTGGCGACGCCGCCCAGATTGAGGATGGCCGAAGGACGCGGCAGTCCCTGCGCCATCGCCCGGTGGTAGACGGGCAGCAGCGGCGCGCCCTGCCCCCCCGCCGCCACATCCGCGCTGCGCAGATCGTTGACCACCGCGATGCCGAATGCCCCGGCCAGCGCCACCCCGTCGCCGATCTGCCAGGTCCATCCCCGTTCCGGCCGATGCGCGATCGTATGGCCATGGAAGCCGATGACGCCGATCTCCTCCGCGCTCATGCCGCCGCGGCCCAGCAGGTCGGCCACCGCATCGACATGCAGCGCGGTCAATTCCTCCTCCACGGAGGCGATCAGCGGCTCGAAACCGGGCCTGTCCATCGCCATCGCGCGCAGGCAGGCTTCGGCCAGCCGCATGCGAAAACCCTCGCCATAGGGCTGGCTGTGAAAGGCCAGCGCTTCCCCCGCCGCCACCCCGTCGGTGCGGATCAGCGCCGCGTCGATCCCGTCGCGGGAGGTGCCGGACATCAATCCGATGGCGAGCATGCTATCCAATCTGCATTCCTCATGTTATGCGCGCGCCGGTTTTCCGGCAAAGACAAGCATCATGACCCACTTTAAGTCCGATCTTCTCCGCTTACTCGACGCACGCGGTTATATCCACCAGATCACCGATCCGGAAGGGCTGGACGGGCTGGCCCAGGGCCAGATCGTGCCCGGCTATATCGGTTTCGATCCCACGGCGCCCTCGCTGCATGTCGGCAGCCTCGTGCAGATCATGATGCTGCGCCGCATGCAGCAGGCCGGGCACAAGCCCATCGTATTGATGGGCGGCGGCACCGGCAAGATCGGCGACCCGAGCTTCAAGGACGAAGCGCGCAAGCTGATGACGAACGATGTGATCGCGTCGAACGTCGCCAGCATCAAGCGCGTGTTCGAAAAATTCCTGACCTTTGGCGACGGCCCGACCGACGCCATCATGGTCGACAATGCCGACTGGCTGGACCGGCTGGAATATATCCCTTTCCTGCGCGACATCGGCCAGCATTTCTCGGTCAACCGGATGCTGAGCTTCGACAGCGTCAAGACGCGGCTGGACCGCGAGCAGTCGCTCAGCTTCCTCGAATTCAATTACATGATCCTCCAGGCCTATGACTTCCTGGAGCTGTCGCGCCGCGCCGGCTGCCGGTTGCAGATGGGTGGATCGGACCAGTGGGGCAATATCGTCAACGGTATCGAGCTGTCGCGCCGGGTCGACGGCACCGGCGTCTTTGGCCTGACGACCCCGCTCATCACCACCGCCGACGGCGGCAAGATGGGCAAGACGGCGAATGGCGCGGTGTGGTTGAACGCCGATGCGCTGTCGCCCTATGACTATTGGCAATTCTGGCGGAATACGCAGGATGGCGATGTCGGCCGCTTCCTGCGCCTGTTCACCGACCTGCCGCTGGACGAGGTCGCCCGGCTCGCGGCGCTGGAAGGCGCCGAGATCAACGAGGCGAAGAAAGTGCTGGCGCATGAGGCGACCGCCATGGCGCACAGCGTCGAGGCCGCGAACGCCGCCGCCGAAACCGCCCGCAAGACCTTCGAGGAAGGCGCATCGGACGCCAATCTGCCCACCGTGGCGCTGGGGAGCGATGGCCTCGCCATCGTCCAGGCGGTGGTCGGCCTGGGCTTTGCCGCGTCGAACAAGGAAGTGCGCCGCAAGCTTGGCGAAGGGGCGATCCGGGTCAACGGTGACGTGGTCAGCGATCCCGCTCATGCGCTCGCGCCCGGCGACAAGGTGAGCTTTGGCGCCAAACGGCACGGGATCGTCGTCGCCTGACTCTTTGTTACAAGCGCGACGTTAAGGATTTTCGCTAGCCTTTGATAAACGGCGGATCGGTCAAACTCCTGTGTGAACGGGGGTTCGATATGCAACGGTCTGGATGGGCATCCGTGCAGCGGCTGCCATTGGAACATCGGCGGGTCGAGCGGGCCCTGGTGGATCACCAGGCGCAGCTTTCGACCCGCACCGGCGTCCATGCCGTCCGCATCGTCAACATCTCGCCGCTTGGCCTGATGGCGCGATGCCCGGCGGAACTGATGGTCGGCCAGCGCGTCCATTTCATCCTGCCGCATGTCCCACCTTTGGCCGCCGATGTGCGATGGTGCGAAGACAGCCGGATCGGCGTGGAATTTCCGATGGCGATGGAACCGTCGCCCTATGCCATGATGCTCTCCGCCATGACGCGCCGCCAGAACAGCTGGTAGCCATCGGGCGGCACCCTCAACCGCTCCGGATCAGCGCCACCGCCGCATCGCGCTCGAACAGATAGAGGCAATGGCGCGCAGCCTGCCCTCGCGGCGAATCGAGCCCGCCATCGCGCTCCATCAACAGCCGGGCATCGTCGCGGGCGGCGTCGATCAGGCCGCCGATCTGCTCGGGCGACGCCAGGCGGAAGCGCTCCTCCCCCGATTGCCGCGTGCCCAGCAATTCGCCGGCGCCCCGCAGCCGCAGATCCTCTTCCGCGATCCGGAAACCGTCATTGGTCTCCCGCATCAATGCCAGCCGCGCCCGCGCCGTTTCGCTGAGCGCATTGCCACGCAGCAACAGGCAGACAGACGCCTTGTCCCCCCGCCCCACCCGGCCGCGCAGCTGGTGCAACTGGGCTAGGCCGAAGCGGTCGGCGCCCTCGATCACCATCAAGGTAGCATTGGGCACGTCGACGCCGACCTCGATCACCGTGGTCGCGACCAGCACGCTCGCCTGATTGCGGCTGAAGCGCTCCATCACCGCGTCCTTCTCCGGCCCTTTCATCCGGCCGTGGACCAGCGCGATCCGGTCGCCGAAGCGCTGGCGCAGGCTTTCCGCGCGCGCTTCGGCCGCCGTCAGGTCGCTTGTCTCGCTTTCCTCCACCAGCGGACAGACCCAATAGGCCTGCCCCCCGCCGGCGATATGACGCCCCAGCGCGTCCACGACATCGTCCAGCCGCCCGGAGGAAATTACCCGCGTTTCGATGGGCTGGCGGCCCGGCGGCATCTCGTCCAGCCGCGACACGTCCATTTCGCCATAATAGGTGAGCGTCAGGGTGCGCGGGATCGGCGTCGCGGTCATCACCAGCAGGTGCGGCGCGCGCTCCGCCTTGGCGGCCAGCATCATGCGCTGGGCGACGCCGAAGCGATGCTGCTCGTCGATCACCGCCAGCGCCAGATTGCGATAGGCCACGGCATCCTGAAAAATCGCATGGGTGCCGACCAGGATGTCGATGCTGCCATCGGCCAGCCCCATGAGCGTCGATTCGCGGATCTTGCCCTTTTCCCGCCCGGTCAGGATGGCGACGGTCACGGGAAGACCGGCCAGCATCCGCTGGAGCGTGGCGAAATGCTGCCGCGCGAGGATTTCCGTGGGCGCTAGCATCGCGCCCTGCGCGCCGGCTTCCACGGCGTTGAGCAGCGCCATCAGCGCGACCAGCGTCTTGCCGGAGCCCACATCGCCCTGCAGCAGGCGCAGCATCGGCACGGGCTGCGCCATGTCGCCCTCGATCTCCGCAAAGGCGCGGTGCTGTGCGCCGGTCGGTGCGAACGGCAGGGTCAGCATGGCGCGCAGGCGCCCATCGCCGGCAATCGGCACGCCGCGCCGCCGGCGGGAAGAAGCCCGCACGAGCAACAGCGCCAGCTGCCCGGCAAAAATCTCGTCATAGGCCAGTCGTTCCCGGGCCTTGGCGGCCTGCGGATCGGCATGGGCGGCCAACAGCGCCTGCCGCCATTCCGGCCAGCCCTTGCGTCCAAGCAGGCCGGCGTCGATCCATTCGGGCAGTTCCGGCGCCCGCTCCAGCGCCTGCGCCACGAAATCCCGCAGGCGGTTGTTGGTCAGCCCTTCCGACAGCGCATAGACGCTTTCCCGCGCCGGCACATTGTCGGCCTCTTCGGGCGGGAGGACATGGTCGGGGTGAACGATCTGCAGCTGGTCGCCATAGACATCCAGCTTGCCCGACACGAAGCGCGGCTCGTTCAATGGCAGCAGCTTGCGGGGCCAGGCGCTGTTGCGCCCGAAATAAATCAGCGAGACGACATTGCCATGCCCATCCTTTGCCTGCACGCGGAAGGGCGCCCGCGCGCTGCCCGACGCGCGATAGTCGAAGGGCGTGAGCGTGATGCCGATCACCCGCCCCGCATCGGCAGGATCGAGCCGATCCGTCAGCACCCGGTCGATCGCCCCGGTGGGCAGATGAAAGGCCAGATCGACCGCCCGGGCAAGGCCAAGGCGCTCCAATGGCTTGGCCAGCGCACTGCCGACGCCCTTCAACGCCGATATTTCGGCAAACAGCGGATTGAGAATATCGGGTCGCATGGCTATCTCCGGCGTCCTAGCCCAGCCGGGCCGGTCATACAAATGCCGCTCCGGTCAATTTTTCGCGCCCGGCCTCATGCTGGTTCTGATCGAACCGGCACGAGCCCGAAGATTCTTTCCAGCGGGGACAAGAGCATGACCGACGACATCCGCCTCCGCCGCCTGCGCTTTCGTGCGTGGCATCGCGGCACGAAGGAAGCCGACATCATGATCGGCTGCTTCTTCGACCGCCATGGCGAAAACTGGAACGACGAAGAGATCGACTGGTACGAGACCTTCCTGGAGGAGCAGGATGTCGACATCATGGCCTGGGCGCTGGGCACCCAGCCCGTGCCGGAGCGCTTCCAGGGGCCGATGATGGAGGCCTTCTGCCGGCTCGACTATATAGTGGTGCCCGAATGACCGCGCGACGCGCCTGATCCCATGACCGATATCCAGACCATCATCAGGGCCAGGGCGCCACTGACCCTCGCCGGCGTCCCCGCCGGTTTCCAGCCATGGATGCTTGCCGACATCGCGCGGGCGGCGCCGCTGCGCGCCGTGTTCGTCGCCTCCGACGAACAGATGATGCAGGCGGTGGCCGACACCGCCGGCTGGTTCGCGCCGGAACTGGAGATCATCGCGCTGCCGGCATGGGACTGCCTGCCCTATGACCGCGCCTCACCCTCGCTGCGCACGGCCTCGCGGCGGCTGGCAGGGCTTCATGCGCTGCAGGAGAAGCCCAGGGGGCCGCAACTGGTCGTCACCACGATCAACGCCCTGACCCAGCGCACGCTGACGCCCTTTCGCGTGCGGCAGCTGGTCGCGCGGCTGGCACCGGGCGAGCGGATCGCCATCGATCGGCTGGCGGCGATGCTGCAGGCCAATGGCTATGCCCGCACGGACACCGTCTATGATGCCGGCGAATTCGCGATCCGCGGCGGCATTGTCGACCTGTTCCCCGGCGGCGAGGCCCAGCCGCTGCGCCTCGACTTCTTCGGCGACGAGATCGAGACGATGCGCAGCTTCGATCCGGGCGACCAGCGCACCACCGGCAATGTCGCGGGCTTCACCCTGCTGCCCGCGTCCGAAGCGCTGCTGGACGAGGAGACGATCAAGCGCTTTCGCGGCCGCTACCGCGAAACCTTCGGCGCGACCGCGACCGGCGATCCGCTCTATCAGGCGGTGAGCGATGGCCGGCGGCTGGCCGGCATGGAACATTGGCTGCCGCTGTTCGAGGAACGGCTGGTGCCGCTGGCCGATCATCTGGGCGACCATGCCGTGATCGTCGCCGACCATGGCGTCACCGGCGCGGCGGAGGGTCGGTTCGAGGCGATCCGCGATTATCACGCCAACCGCATCGCCGCGAAATCCGCCGATCCCGGCGCCTATCGCCCGCTGCCGCCCGAAAGCCTGTACCTGACGGCGCAGGAATGGGCGGCGACCTCCAGCGCGCTGCCGATCCACAGCACCACGCCCTTTCACGAGCCCGAAAGCGCAAAGGTCCTGGATTTCGGCGTGGATAGCGCCCGCGATTTCGCCCCCGAACGCGCGCAGAACCTCAATATCTACGAAGCGGTGGCCAAGCATCTCGCCGCCCTGCGCCTGGGCACCAGGAAGATCGTTATCGCCAGCTATTCGAAGGGCGCGCGCGAGCGGCTTTCCGGGCTTCTGGCCGATCATGGCGTGAAGCGGCTGGTCGAGACGGAGAATTGGCAGGACGCGCTCGGCACGGCAGCCGGCGGTGCGATATCGCTCGCCGTGTTGCCGCTCGACCATGGCTTCACCGCGCCCGATGTCGCGCTGCTCACCGAGCAGGACATGCTGGGCGACCGGCTGGTGCGGCGGAACAAGCGCAAGAAGAGCGCCGACGCCTTCCTTTCGGAACTGGCGACGCTCTCCCCCGGCGACCTTGTCGTCCATGCCGATCATGGCATTGGCCGCTATGACGGGCTAACCTCGATCCCCGTCGGCAAAGCCCCGCATGACTGCGTGCAACTGGGCTATGCCGGCGGCGATAAGCTTTACGTGCCGGTCGAAAATCTCGACGTGCTCTCGCGCTACGGATCGGAGAGCGAGGGCGTCGCGCTCGACAGACTGGGCGGCGAGGCATGGCAACGCCGCAAGGCGCGGATGAAGGAGCGCATCCGCGAGATCGCGGGCGAACTGCTCAAGACCGCCGCTGCCCGCGCCCTGCGCCCGGCCACCGTCGCCGAACCCGATACCGCGGGCTACCCTGCCTTTGTGGACCGCTTCCCCTATCAGGAAACCGACGATCAGGATCGTGCCATCGCCGATGTCATCGACGATCTGGGCGCAGGCAAGCCGATGGATCGCCTCGTCTGCGGCGATGTCGGCTTCGGCAAGACGGAGGTCGCGCTCCGCGCCGCCTTCGTCGCGGCGATGGCGGGGATGCAGGTGGCGCTGATCTGCCCCACCACCCTGCTCGCGCGCCAGCACCACATGAATTTCGAGGAGCGCTTCCGCGGCTTCCCGCTGAAGATCGGCCGCCTCTCCCGCCTCGTGCCCGCGAGCGAGGCGAAGGCGGTGAAGGAGGGGCTGGCCGACGGCACGCTCGACATCGTCGTCGGCACCCATGCGCTGCTGACCAGGGGGCTGGATTTCAAGCGGCTTGGCCTGGTGATCGTGGACGAGGAACAGCGGTTCGGCGTCACCCACAAGGAGCGGCTGAAGCAGCTGAAGACCGACGTGCATGTGCTCACGCTGACGGCAACGCCGATCCCGCGCACCTTGCAGATGGCGATGTCCGGCCTGCGCGACCTGTCGGTGATCCAGACGCCGCCGGTCGATCGCCTCGCCGTGCGCACCTATGTGATGCCGTGGGACGGTGTCGTCATCCGCGAGGCGCTGCTGCGCGAGCATTATCGCGGCGGGCAGAGCTTCTTCGTCGTGCCCCGCATCGCCGACCTTGCCGATATCGAGGAATATCTGCGCACCGAAGTGCCGGAAATCCGCCCCGTCGTCGCCCATGGCCAGATGGCGGCGAGCGAAGTGGAAGAGCGCATGTCGGCCTTCTACGACAAGCGCTACGACGTGCTGCTCTCGACCACCATCGTGGAAAGCGGGCTGGATATCCCCAGCGCCAACACGCTCATCATCCACCGCGCCGAACGCTTCGGCCTTGCCCAGCTCTACCAGCTGCGCGGCCGTGTGGGCCGGTCGAAGACGCGGGCCTATGCCTATTTCACCACGCCGGCCGACCGGATCATCACCGAGACTGCCGAAAAGCGCCTGAAGGTGCTGTCCGATCTCGACACGCTGGGCGCGGGCTTCCAGCTCGCCAGCCATGATCTCGACATTCGCGGCGCCGGCAATCTGGTGGGGGACGAACAGTCCGGCCACATCAAGGAAGTCGGCTTCGAACTCTACCAGTCGATGCTGGAAGACGCGATCATGGCGGCCAAGGCCGGCGGCGTGGGGCTGGAGCAGCCGCGCGACGCCTATTCCCCGCAGATCACCATCGACGCGCCGATCATGATCCCGGACGATTATGTGCCGGACCTCGACCTGCGCATGGCGCTCTATCGCCGGATCAACGAGCTGGAAGACCGGCAGGGCATCGAAGCCTTTGCCGCCGAGCTGATCGACCGTTTCGGCAAGCTGCCCACGCCGACGCAGAACCTGCTCAAGCTCATCGAGGTCAAGCAGAACTGCCTGCGCGCGAACATCGCCAAACTCGACGTGGGCCCCAATGGCGCGCTCGTCAGCTTTGCGAACGATTATTTCCCCAACCCCGCCGGCCTCATCGCCTATGTCCAGCGGCTGGAGGGCACGGCGCGGCTGCGGCCGGACAGCAAGCTGGTGTTCATGCGCAGCTGGAGCGATCCGGTCGCGCGCCTGAATGCGGCGCTGCAACTGTCCAAGGGACTGGCGAAGTCCGCCCGTACCTGAGGAATATCAACGATCGGCCGCCATCAGGGCCGCCAGTTCCGTGCTGCCGACGGCTGCCGATCGCAGAAAGCCCTGATAATAGTCGCACCCCTCGCGGGCGAGCAGCGCCAGTTGCCGGTCGGTCTCCACCCCTTCGGCGATCACCGCCAGCCCCAGCGATTTCGCCATCTGGATGACGCCGCGCACGATCACCCGGTCGCGCCGCGACCCCGCGATGTCCTGCGCCAGCGCGCTGTCGATCTTGAGATAGTCGAGCGGCAGCGCCTTCAAATAGGCGAGGCTGGAATAGCCCGTCCCGAAATCGTCTATGGCCACACGCAACCCTTCGGCACGCAGCCGGTCGAGCAGCTGGACGGCGCTGTCCATGTCCTCGATCAGGCCGCTTTCGGTGATCTCCACGGTCACGCGGGCGCGAGGGAAGCCGTTGCCATCCACCCGCGCCAGAAAATCGCCGAGGAAATCGGGCTGGGCGATGTCGGCGGCCGTGACGTTGATCGACAGGCGCAGCCTGTCCAGCGTGGCCGGCCATGCCGCCGCCAGACGCAGCGCCTCGCGCTGGATATGCGCGGACAGCGGCAACATGAAGTCGGACCGCCCCGCCGCCGCAAACAGCGCCGCAGCGCCCAGCATGCCATAATGGGGGTGCTGCCAGCGGGCCAGCGCCTCCACCCCGGCCATGCGGTTGTCCTTCGTGGCATATTGCGGCTGGAAGACCAGCTCGATCTCGCCCCGGTCCAGCGCAAGGCGCAGGTCGGCCTCCAGCCGGTCGCCATCCACTTCCCGGCTGCCGCGCGCGCTGCGCAGGATGCGGATGCCCTCGCTGGTCGAGGCGCGGGCATCCGCAAGGGCCGTGCCGGCGCGGCGCAGCAGCCGGGCGGCGTCATCATTGCGCAGCGCCTCGGCAATGCCGCAGCGCGCGGTCAGGTGGATCAGGTGATCGCCCGCGCTGAACGGCTTGCTGATCTCCGCCACCAGCCGCCGGGCGATGAAGGTCGCGCGGTCAACATGCGTCCCCGTCAACCCGACCAGGAATTCCGTCCCGGCGATCCGGGCGATGATCGCATCGCCGCCTGTGCCCAGATTGTCCACCAATCGCTCCATGCGGCGCGCGACGCGGCTGAGCAGGGCATTGCCGGCCACCTGCCCATAAGCGGAATTCAGCCGGTCGAACTGGCTGATGGCGATCAACATGGCGATGGGCCGCGCTTCATCCGGCTCCGCTATGCCACCCTGACCCTGACCCTGGCCCTGTGTCGCCGTCTCAAGCCATGCCAGCGCCGCCGCGCGGTTGCGCAGGCCGGTCAGATAGTCGCGCTGCTCGGGCGGGCGCTGCGCTTCGTTGACGAGCGGTTCCACCTCTCCGGCGATGCCGTCCGCATCCGGGTGGAGATGCTGCACCACCCGTCGCCCCGCGCCATCGCGCAGGCCATGGGCAAAGGCCGTGGGGCCGCCGCGCCGCGATGCGGTGCGGATTGCGCCCAGCATCGGCTGGCGGTCTTCCACCGCGACCGCCCGTAACAGGTCCCTTGGCATGCATTGCCGGCCGTTCAGCCCGATCTGCGCCGCCAGCGCTTCGCTGACCGTCACGAGGCCCGTGGCAAGATCATACCGCCAGCCGAGCGAATCGCTGCGCTGGATCGCGTGGCGATCGCGCGCCTGCGCGATCCCGCCGCCCAGCCGGTCGACATGCGCGGACGCGCTCGCCAGCACGGCGCGCAGGGAGGGCAATGTCGTCGGCCCGACCAGATAATGGGTCGCGCCCGCCGCGATCAGATCGGGCACCGCGTCGATGGCATCGGGATCGATCAGCGCGATCATCGCCCCGCCGGCTGCCATCACCGCATCGTTCAGCGCAACAAGCGGCGCCGTCCACGCGGCCCTGCCCCGCATGTCCACCAGCACCACCAGCGCATCCGACGCAAGGAAACGCTGCGCAATCGCCGTGGCGCGTCGCGCGGCGACGCTGCGCCAGCCCGCATCGGCTGCGCATTGCGCCAGACCGTCGCGGTCCGCCGCCGACAGGATGAACAGGCCCGGCCGCCAGTTGCCGTGCTGTTGCCCGTTCTCCATTAAATTCCTTTCACGACAGGCCGGGGAATATCCCCCGGCGACGCCATCCGCAGCGCAGCGCACCGTTCTAGCGCCGGAACCTTACCGCACGCTTGACGGCCCTCCCATGCACATATTGCGACCGACGCCATCGGCGCCCTTCCGATGCCGCGCCTTGCACGGACCCCTGCCATGCCCTAGCTTATATCCATGGAGACGCGCGAAAAGCGGCATGAAGGGTCGATGACCGACGGCTTTGGCCGGCGGATCGACTATCTGCGCATTTCCGTCACCGACCGCTGCGACCTGCGCTGCCGCTATTGCATGGCGGAGCGGATGACATTCCTGCCCAGAAACGAACTGCTGACGCTGGATGAGATCGGGATCATCGCGGACAGCTTCATCGCGCGCGGCGTCCGCAAGATCCGGCTGAGCGGTGGCGAACCCCTGGTGCGGCGCGATTTCGCGGATCTGGCGCGCCGGATCGGCCGGCATGTGAAGGCCGGCACGCTGGACGAGCTGACGCTCACGACCAACGGCACCCATCTGGCCGAACATGCCGCCGCGCTGGCGGATGCCGGCATCCGCAGGATCAATGTCAGCCTGGACAGCATCGACCCCGATCGCTTCGCCTTCATCACGCGCGGCGGACAGCTCGACCGCGTGCTGGCCGGCATGGCCGCCGCACAGGCGGAAGGCATGGCCGTCAAGGTCAACATGGTCGCGCTGCGCGGCCTGAACGAGGACGACATCCTGCCGATGCTCCGCTGGTGCGACGCGCAGGGGCATGACCTGACCCTGATCGAAACCATGCCCGTGGGCGACATCGACGAGGACCGGACGGACCGTTACCTGCCCCTGCATGAAGCGCTGGCGCCCGTCCGGGCCCATCACGCCATCACCCCCATCGCCCATCGGACCGGCGGCCCGGCCCGCTATTTCGCGGTGGAGGGCATGGCGCTGCGGCTGGGCCTCATCACGCCGATGAGCGACAATTTCTGCGCCGGGTGCAACCGCATGCGCATGACGTGCCAGGGGCGCATCTACATGTGCCTGGGGCATGAGGACCATGTCGACCTGAAGGCCGCCTTCCGCGAAGGCGGCGCGGCGGCCATCGACGTGCTGCTCGACCGCGCGCTGGAAGCCAAGCCGTTGCGCCACCAGTTCGCCATCGGCAAGGATGAAGCCGCCGCCACCCACCGCCACATGAGCGTTACCGGCGGATGAGCGCAGAACCGCGTCGGGGGCTGGTCGTATCGCCGACCCAGGCGGCGCGTGCGGCCGAGGAGCGGCTGCGCGCCGCCTATGACTTCGTGCCACCGGGGGAAGCGGACATCGTGATCGCGCTGGGCGGCGACGGCTTCATGCTGCAGACGCTGCATGCCATGCTCGAAACCCACCGGATCGTCCCGATCTTCGGCATGAACCTTGGCACCGTCGGCTTCCTGATGAACGAATGGCGGCTGGAGCGGCTGGAGCAGCGGCTGGAAGCGGCGAAGGTCTACAAGGTCAATCCGCTGCGGATGCGCGTGGAAACGGTCGACGGCGAGCGCTTTTCGATTCCCGCCATCAACGAAGTGTCGCTGCTGCGCGAAACGCGCCAGACCGCGAAGCTGGAGGTGGAGGTGAACGGTCGCGTCGTGCTGCCCGAACTGGTCTGCGACGGCGTGCTGGTGGCGACGCCGGCCGGGTCCACCGCCTATAATCTTTCCGCCCACGGCCCCATCCTGCCGCTGGGATCGGGCCTGGTGGCGCTGACCCCGATCAGCCCGTTCCGCCCGCGGCGCTGGCGCGGCGCGATCCTGCCGGAGAACACGACGCTGCGCTTTACCGTGCTGGACCCGGTCAAACGCCCCGTCAGCGCGGTGGGAGACCAGCGCGAAGTCCGCGATGTCGCGACGGTCGAGGTGAGCATAGATCGCGCCACGCCGCTGACCCTTTTGTTCGATCCCGAACACACGCTGGACGACCGAATCGCGGCCGAACAATTTATCGCATGACGGCACTGCTTTAGCGCTTGCGCTTTCACGAATCCCGCTGCTATAGGCGCGGCCTGCCCGGCGAAAGCCGGTCTGGTCCCTGATAGCTCAGCGGTAGAGCATCCGACTGTTAATCGGACGGTCGTAGGTTCGAATCCTACTCAGGGAGCCAACTTGAAACTCCAGAGCCACCCGACCCGGTCGGGGGCTCGGCGGGCGGGGCTCCAGACACAATTTTCTCAAGCATATCAAATGGTTCGCGGAAGGTGACCGTCAGCTGGCCGTTTGCCCACGTGCTGTTCAAAACCAACAGATTCAAAGCGATGTTTTTGCCGTTTTGTGACTGTAGGTTGAAGGTTGAGTGAGCCTTCCGAGCAAGATTCAGCAGCGCGATACCATCGTCGACGAAAGCGTCTTCCGCATTGTGGAGGGCATCTAGTCGCCGTAGACAGACCGCCCGCTCTTCGCGCCACGTCGCTGCCATTCGATCATGCATGTCGCTCGATATCCGACCGTCAAGATTATCGACATAAAGAGTGTCCAGGCGGTGCTGTAGCCGATCGGCGTCTGCCCGCAGTCGGGCAATCGCCTCAACCCGCTCCCGGCTCTTATCTGTATGAGATTCGCGAATAGCCCGCTCGATGAGCGAGAAGACCTCGTCATCCATGTGCAAACGGGCGAGTTGCTCCGAAAATGCCTTTGCTAAGGCTTCCTCTCGGACGTACTTCTCAGGGCATTTCTGCTTGAATCCGGAACAGTGGTAATAAATGTAGCGGCCACGCTGCATCTGAGCCACGACCGCACACCCACAGTGTCCGCACTTGATAAGGCCCGTGAACGCAAATCGTAATGGCTCGGCACGAACATTGCTCGCGCTGCGACCGTCCAGAACCTCCTGGACGTTCTCCCATGTCTCACGGGTTACGATCGGCTCATGGGTCCCCTGAAAAAGGCGTCCTGCCCACTCGAAAGCCCCTGCGTAGAGCCGGTTCCGAAGCATGTAGTGGATTGTGCTGATTCCAACCGGCCGTTGGCTGCGACGATAGCGGAGGCCGGCAGCTCTCGCTTTTTGTGTAACGTCCTTCAGAGCATAATCGCCAGTCTCGAACCATTCGAAGACGCGGGTTACGATGGGTGCGAGGTCGGGGTCAGGAACGATAATTTTCTTCCCAAGAGGCCCGACGACGTTGAGATACCCCAAAGGCGCCTGAGAGGGCCAGATGCCCTGCTTCGCCTTCTCCAGCATGCCCTTGCGGGCCTCTTCGGACAGATTGTCCACATAGTTCTTGGCCATGAGAACCTTGATCCCATGCATGAACTTTTCCGAAGAGCGCGAATCGCGAGACAGGACCGTTCCTTCCTTGACCAGATGGAGCTCGATGTCGAACCCATCAAGCGTTACCCAGTCTTTGATGTTGCGATAGAGCCTGTCCGTCTTTTCCACCAGCAGATGTCGGACGCCTGGATGCCCGCGAAGATACTTGAGCATCGCCTCAAACTGAGTTCGACCCGATTTTTTGGCGGTTTCAACGTCTACGTACTGCTCGACGATGAGGAGACCCATGCGCTCGGCGTATTCACGCACTAGAGCCACCTGGGCGTCGATCGAGAAGCCTTCCTTTTCCTGCTCAGCGGTAGATACGCGAGCATAGAGGACAGCCTTCTCGGTTCCGGCGGGGCGTCCCCGACCAGTCTGCTGCGCTTTGGGTTTACGTGGGCGTGCCATTTTCTCTGTCCTGAATCCTAACAAACGCCGTCCCATCCCCCCCCCCTTCCCTCCACTAAACGGCGAAGGACATAATTATGTGGGTGGCGATCGACGTGACTGTCTTCGCTTTTCATAATCGGATTTCCGAGACCGTCCACGGGGTTTGCCCCGAGGGTTCTTTTCCCGGATCGCTGCGGTCGGATCAACGGCGGACACCTCCCACTCGACGAGCATCCAGACATAATCGGCGAGATTGCCTAGCATGTTTCTGGCCCCGTTTTCGGAGACTTGCCGTTGCATTCTCTGCTCGAAGAGCGCCTGAGCATCGAGAACTAACTGCCGCGACAGCGCGCCTCTCCTGACCGTCCAACGGTCCTCTCTGCCGGACGGTTCATCCACGAAAGGCACGCGCGCCGTCTCGTCTACCTCATCGGAGACAGGTTTCGCCTCTCCATAGGTGGTGGAATCGAGCCTGGTCCGCCTCATTGCTTCACCGACGAGCGATCAGAGCCAAAGACGCGGCTACCGAAGCGATTCGCCAGATGGCGCGATACGGCGGCGGCATACCTTCGCTGTCGCCAAGCCGTTGGACTATGATAGACGCCGACCGCTTTCCAATAGTCGCGTGTTACGGACAGGCCTTTGAGGAATATCCATCTCGCCGCCTGCACGTTGAAGCATGGATCGCGAATCAGCCAAGCGCGCACGTCGGCGGGCGGGCGACCCACAGCATTAGCGAGCTTCGGCACCCAGAAGCTGTTGACCTGAAGTGGACCGAGGTCATGCGTGCCGTTGGTGTTGGCGATTTCGGCACCGATCCAGCCTGCCTCTTGGTCGCGCAGACCCCATAAGGTTTTTTCAAGCCAAGCACGGCCGCCTGATGCCTGCCGAATGCAGTCACCTATGCGAGCCTCGTGAATAGCCGCCGCCACAGGCCGCGCATTCGCGCCCGCTGGAGCAACAATCAGGATGAGCAGCGTCAGAAGCCGGCGGGTATGTCTGGCGTTAGCGATCATGGCCGGCGTCGTGATCCTGGGAGGGCGCGTGGGCAGATTCAGGAGCCGGTCGCGGCGCGGTCGTAGCGGACCGCCCGTCTTCGTGATCCTGTGCTTGGGCGGGACTTCGGTCGAGCAGCGAGACAATCCATCGATCCAGAATGGTCGCTGCGGACTGAGCACGGCTGGCGATGCGTTCGGCTATCCCCCTGGGACGAGAGATTTCCGAGGGTTCTCGTTGCGCCGCGGACCGATCCTCGCGGGCCTCGCGGGCCTCGCGATCGGTACGCTGCTCGGCTCGGAGCCGATCCCAGCGTTCCCCGTGGCGGGCCGTCCGGCCCCTAACGCTGTCCCGTTCGATCCGTCCCAGACCCTGGAGCGAAGAGGTCTTCTCGCCCGAGCGCTGTTTCAGCTTTTCGACCAGCCGCTTCCGGTCCTCTGTCCAAAGCTTCGCGCCGAACCTCGCGCGGGTGATGGCGGTGTAATAGTTCTGGCCAGTGACGAGCAGCGAATTCACCGGCGCAAGGACGTAGACCCGATCGTAGGTCTTGGACTGCGCGGAATAAACGGTTTCGCCGTAACCATGGTCCCAGTTCTTGTGCTGAGACAGATCGATCTCCTGGTTCCTGCCGTCTCGATCCCAGCGGATTGTCGCGAGCGTACCGTCGAGTCGCTCGACGGTGCCGCGCTCGGCATTTTTGAGATCCAGATCCTTGTTGACCAGACGCCACTGGATCCGATCGCCGGCGGCAAGAACGCGCGCTTCTTCCCTGAACACATTGATCTGGGAGGCCCGCCCTAGCCGGGGGTCCCAATGGATGCTTCGGCCATGCTCATCGACCAGATTGACTGTCTGGCGTCCGCGAGCATCCCGCCCGACCCCAATCACCTTGTATTCGGCATCCCGGGCGATCCCGAGCCCAACATTGTCGCGGGAGAACACCACGACCTGTCCTCGGGAATAGAAGCGTGCGAAATGCTTCTCCTGGTCGGACATGCCGGAGGGTGACAGGATTGAAAGCCGAGTCTCTTCGGCCGCGATGGCGCCCTCGGTTTTTAGAGCTTCGCGGACCTTGGTGTTGACGATCAGGCGGGTGGCATTCTCCAGCACCAGGATGTTGGTCTTCGCCCGTCCCTCGGGCGTCAGGCGCGTCCAATCAGCGACCAGAGACTCCGCAAGCTTCTCGCTGGTTTCGCCGCTAATGACCTTGTCCAGGGCCCCGATCGAACCGTCATAATTCTGGAGACGGGCCAGCCGGACGGCCTGCATGATCTTGTCGTCTTGCTGGCGGATTGGATCCTTCAGCTCCGCCCTGGGCATACCCAATCGCATCATCAGCCAGAAGGGTTTGCCCTGCTCGATTGCTCCTGTCTGACGGGTGTCACCGAGCAGGATGATACGCGCGCCGGTGGTCCGGCTGATCTCGAGTAGACGGATCGCCTGGCGGTTACCGAGCTGCCCGGCTTCGTCGATCAAGAGGACATGGCTGTCGTCGAGCCTCGCCCCGCCGGTGGCGAGCAGACTCGCCACCGTGCGCGATTCGATATTGGCTTTTTGACCCAATTCACCGGCAGCCGATGAGGTGGGAGCCAATGCTATCAGCGTGGCACTCTCCCCTACTGCTTCGCGTAATGCGCCGATGATGGTCGACTTTCCGGAGCCGGCCACACCGTGCACGGCAACAACCCGATGGTCGGTCGTGCCGATATGGAGAAGCGCCGTTCTCTGCTCTGACTTGAGATTGTGGGCAATCCCGGCGTCGCGGAGCGCTTCGACTGTCGCAAGCGGCCGCGCGTCGTTAAGGGCAAGCGCGAGATGGTCCGACAGCGCCATTTCCAGGCGGGCCGTCTTTCGTGTGGTACGGCCGCGCGTATGGATTTCGTCACCAGTGCGATGCCGGGTTTCCAGGAGCTTTGCCCGCGCCTGATGTTCCTCGACGACGGGTCGGATGTCGGAGAGGCGAACCTCCCCCACATGCGAAGCCAATGCCGTCTGCAACAACCGTCCTAAGTTGTTGACCGCTTCCTTACTTTCCGACTGACGGAGACCGAACAGCATAGCGCGCGCGGCAGTCGCGAGCTCGACCTCGATTTTCCGCTCCCCGACTTTTTCAGCGATCGCGCGCGTGTCCTTCACCGCTTCCGCATATTGCCCCAGTCGCCCGTCCCATCGCTGGTGCAATTCCTCAAGGGACACCTTCTGCTTCGGACCGCGTGTGACGTAGAATGCCTGCTGCCGCGCCGCCTGCCCGGTCAGACCATGTTCCTTCGCATGAGCCTCGATCTGCTCGGCGCGCTGGGACATCTCGGTGATCAGATCCCTGGGGACGCCCTTGATTTCGAAGAGGCCGCGCCCGGGATCGAAATCGACCTCATAGCCAAGCTCCTTGAGAAGGTGCGCCAGTTCGTTCCGATAGATCTGTCCCGCAGCCATCTGCTCGGCGAACATGGCGCGTGTCTCGAGGCTGACCTTCCTTGCGCCATCACGTTCATCGGTGATGTTCATGACGACGACATGGGTGTGAAGATGAGGATCGAGCTCGCGCGACGCATGTTCGGTGAAGCGAGCGTAGATGAGCCGGCCGGTCGTCTTCTCGACAACCTCTCTATCGACGCGATGCCGCATTGTGGCATGCTCTTCGAGGTAGGAGAGCGCGACCCCGACCGCCCGCTCATGCGCCTGTATGATACGATCATCGCCTGCCACCAGCGCCATGATCGAGACCGATTTCGGAGCGTTCACCGCGAAATCCCAGCCAGGGTGATGCTGGATGTTGCCATCCTTGCGGCGGCGGCCTAGCTGTTGATCACCAAGCTTGCCGGCAAGAAGCTCTTTGAAAACGCCGGGATCGACCTTCCCTTCAAGGCCGAGTTCGGCGGCGATCTTGCCACCCCATTCGGAGTGCTCGTCGGCGCCTTTGGTGTAATAGTCGCCGACGGTATAGTAGCGGGCGATGTTCGCGGGTTTTCCCTTCAGGCGGATGGGATTGATCATGCCGGCCTCGCTGTGTTGCGGGCGCCGTCATGGCGGCCGTGCTGGCTGAGGCGAAACCCGGCGGGCTTGCCGAACAATTCGAGCGGAGGTGAAGTGGGTGCCGGTTCGTTGTCCCCGTTCGGATGGGACGGCGACATCGGGCCGGCACTTGGGGCGCCATCCGATGTTTCTGACTCTTCTGGTGGCGGAGGAAGTGGCAACTCGGCCTCGTGCGCCTTGGGATCGGGCCGGCGTCGCTTCTGGGTGCCCGCCCTCGGCTTAGCCGGAGGCGGCGGCGTAACCGAAATAGGCGGCGCCGGTGGGACCGCGACCGCCAGCCGAACGGGCGGTGCTCTGCGCTCCTCGAACGCCTCGGCGACAGAAGCGACCTTATGGTAGCTGTCCTCGAACCGGACCACCGGCAGGCTGCGTCCGAAGCGCAGATAGCCCATCAGATTGGGCAGGTTGGTGACCTCGGTGTGCATGACCAGGGGCCGCGTCACCTGCATGCGCGAGAGGTTCACACCGTCGCGCATGTCGTTCACGCCATAGGACATGCCTTCGCTTGCCTCGACCTGCTCGACCTGGCCGAGGTTCTCGCTGACATGCTTTGCGGTCGGGGTGTCGTTGGCTCTGAGCGCCACCCACGTCGAGCAGTAGCCGGTGATCGCTGCGGCGTCCTGGATGCCGTAAGTCGCCTCGAGCTGAGGGTAGCTCTGAAAACCGAGGATGCCGCAGCCGCCGTATTTCCGGGCGCGGGCAAGGAAGTCGCCGAGCGAGGGCAGACGCTGGAGCGTCGGCAACTCGTCGATGACGCAATAGAGGCGGCGGCTGCGATCGGCTGTCATACTCATGATCGCGCTGATCGCGATGTCGAGCCACACCGTGATCAGGGGGCGGAGCGAGGGAAGCTGGTCCGCCTTCACGGTGATGAAGAGCCAGCTGTCGTCCCTTTCGTTGGCAACCCAGTCGCGGATCGAGAAGCCGTCGGCGGTATCGTCGAGATAGGAGAAGCTGCGCATGACGGAGGCGAGCTCGGCCTGGATGCCGGCGCTGGTACGCTCGCCTTCGGTCGAGATGAACGCCGCCGCATCGGTGCCGGCGGCGAAAGCAGCGAGGTCCTTCAGCTTGGAGCGCAGCAGCGTGTCGAGCAGGATCGAGACGAGAGTCTGTTCCTGGCGCGCCAACTTCCGCAGGACGGCGACCAGAGTCCCGCGCGCGGCCTTTGCCCAGAAGGGATCGCCAGTCTTGTCCGGGATCGTGGACTCGGCGATCTGGTCGTAGTGATAGTCGCGAGGAACATCGACCCAGGGCGACCAGCAATCCGCCCGGGCGTCGAGCGGGTTCAACAGCACGTCGATACCGGGCCGGTAGAATTTCTCGACGAAGGTTCCGGCAGTGTCATAGACGATGGCGCGGCGCTTCCGCTTGCGGATGCCGTCGAGCATCTTGACGATGATGTTGGTCTTGCCGGTGCCCGGAGCGCCGCAGATGAGAATGTGCTCCGGTTCGAAGGCGTCGGGCACGTTGACGCCGCCGATTTCGAAGCTGCCCCTGGCGTAGCGCCAGAGCGCGCGGCGAACCTGCCGAACGGTTCCAAAGCGCGCGCCGCGCAGGAACTGGTTGGAGCCAAGCCCTCTCCCCGTTCGGGTGAAATAGAACCAGGCCCAGAAGAGCATGGCGAGGGCGAAAAGCCCGGAGAGCGCTGCACCGTGGAGCAGGTAGGTCTCGAAGGCAGCGAGCGTCTTGTGGGCAACACCGGAGTCGAGCAAGCCCTTCGGCGTCGTCCAATACTGCTTGCCCGCCGGAGTCTTGAAGAGGATCGGGGTCGCGCTGCCGGGAACAGTGTCCCCCATGAAGGTCGCCTGGCCGAGCTTCAACAGAACGAAGCGCTCATACTCTGAGGATTTCTCAAGCGCGTACCAGATGATCCCACCGATCCAGATGACCAGTCCTGCAAGGAAGGTCTGGTAGAAGACCTGGGTGGTCATCCGGACGTTGTGGACGATGGCTTGCCCGCCGCGGGTCCAGGAGCCCAGCGTGTCGTGGCGGAAGATGCTCATGGCCGGTCCTGCTCGGGATCGAGCAGCCCCCTTTCGCGGAGGAGCCGGCGCGCCTCGCCCAGTCCCTTCTGGAGGATGTCGGGCGACCGCTCGCCGACAGACGTGGCGAGGATGGCGAAGGCCTGGATGACCGTCGCATGGAGCTCATCGAAGCGGGCATGGTAGCCCGAAGGATCTGTGCCTTCGAAGCGTTCGAGGATGTCGCGACAATAGGTCGCGGCGCCGAGACCGGCATTGCGCGCCTGGATAGAAAGGCGCGCATAGAGGTCATCGTCGATGCGAATAGTGATGCGTGCCAAGCGGCGGACTCCTTGTCCGGCACGCCAGCAACGTGGTGAAGCGTCACCCTTATAGCCGATTTACGCCGTGATCTCAACAATTTATCGAAACTGCCGGTGGCAGCCAGTGAGTGCCAAGCGAGATCAATCGCTTAGGCCCGCATCATTCCGGGCCTGGCTGCCGGCGGCAGCCGATCAGTGCCCGATCGACAGCCGCTCTGTGCCCTCTGAAAATGGCGAAATTCCTGGCGATTCGCGCCCGCAGCACCCGTGCGTGGGGTGCATTACACCCGCCTCCGGCGTGCGTCCCTCGCCCGCAGCGCGCTTGCCCGCTGCGCCCGTCGATCCCGATCGGCGCGGGTCCTCCCGGCAGGGGAGCCGCGCTTGATCGACTGCGCTCTGTTGGCGGGAAGGCGTTGCAAGCGAAAGCTCCTTGATGAATAGTCGGGACTGGCGAGCAGACCTCCTTCCTAGAAGGAGTCCAAACATGCCCAAGATGACGGAACGGGAACGGCTCGCGAAGATCGAGGCCGACCAGCGCAACCTCGCGCAAGAAGCCGAGACGGTGCGGCGCGGATTGCGGGCGCAATATGGAAAGGTCGCGACGGAGCTAGCGGTCGAGAGACTGAGCGAGCGCGAGTTTCGCGATGTCCTCGGCCAAGCGATCAGGGTCGGCGGTGGTGCCGCGCTGGCAGCCTTGAAGGCGCTTCCCGCTGCGTCCGATGATCCGCCCGCACGGGGTTTGCCGGTCAAGACTGGTGCCGCCGCGCGGGGGAAGTCCGGCGCCACGCCGCCGCCCGGATCGGAGGCCGGAGGAGCGAGCCAGGCGACGGTGCAGCCTTAGCGGAAAGGGGAGCGACGTTGGCGGGCGGAACGCCCGGCAAAAGGAGCGACGCGGGGGAAACCGTTCGGGTTTCCCCCGCTCGTGCGACAAGCACGACAAGGGACCGGCTGCGGTGGCCCGCGCCGGTCCCTCTCGTTCGGTGTTCGTCCGATCAGGCCGCTATGACGCGGCGCTTGCGCTTGATCGGCACATCGGGTTCCTGATCGGTCCTCATGAAAACATGCGTGGGCACGCGGTGGCCCTTCTCCGGGTTGAGCAGGTCATAGAGGCTCGACTGGATGCCGGAACCTTCGCACAGCAGCGCCTCGACCGGCATAAGCTCGGCAATGTCGCGGTTGCGCTTGAAGCCCTTGCCCTTGCCGCGTCCATAGAGGCCGAACGCGATACAGACGGCACCGCGCTGCGCTGCCCATGCGGCGGCGGCGGCGTCCACACCGGCGCGCTGCCCGGTGGTGACAAGCACCATGTGCGGGATGCGCGCCCTGATCTGGTCGAGCCTGTTCCAGATGACGCGCCAGTCGTGCCAGTCCTGCGGGCCGGAAACGACGACGACGGGGCCTTGCGGGTCGTAGCGATCGCGCCGCCGCTCGGATCGTGCGCGCAGGAAGTCGAGCGCGGAAATCTGGCTGGCGGTGGTGACATGGGATGCGCGCGAGCCTTTGGCCGGAGACCAAGGGCGACCGGCATAGGCGCGAAACATGGCGGCGGCATAGTCGCGCATGGCTTCCATTGCCGCGCGCTGTTCGGCGACCGACTGGCATTCAAGCTGGGTGTCTTCCAATTCCTTGTTGAACACCTCGCCCGGTTCCAGACGGCGGGCCATGTCGCGGATCGTATCGGCCAGCCTGTCCTCCCGGCTTTCCAGCTTGTTCGCGACGAAGTGAAAGCTGTTGACGAAGCCCCATGCGAGTTCCGGCGCAAGCGGGTCCAATCGCGTATCGTCCAGCAGGTCGAAAATGGCGGCGATGATCCCGCCGCATTCCGCCTGCGCCGCGAGCGGGTTGGGCATGGTGTGTTCGGCGGGTTCCTCGCCCGCGTCGATAATGGTAAGAGGCAAGGGATCGCCGAACGACGCCACGAAATCGGGGGTTGCGGTGAGTTCGGCATAGAGTTCCGGCAGGTCGGCAAAGTTGCTAACGCTGCGCAAGGCCGTTGGCTTGCTCATGGGATGGACTCCTTTGGTCGGGTGACGGTTCAGGACCGGGGAAGCGTTCCAGCGCTCCTCCGGCCCGCCTTTAGTGCCGCTTAGAAGGGCACCTCATCGTCAAGGCCGCGTCCGCCTCCGGTATATTCGCCGCCTGCCCCTGCGGTGCTGCCGCCGGAGAAACCGCCACCTGACCGGCCTCCGAAACCGCCCTGTCGTTGTCCGCCATTGGAGCGCCCGCCGAAGCCGCCGCCCTGCGCCTCGCGCTCGCGTTCGCGCCGCCACTGGACATCGAAGCCGTTCGTTTCGTCCCCGAACAAGGCGATGGGGAGCGGCTCGCGGAAACTCGGATCGTCGACCATGCCGGACAGGAACACCTCGTCATTGGAGCGCATCTTGCGTTCCCAGACGACACCGATCTGGATTTCGTCGCCCGCGCGGTTCGTCTCGTAGATTTCATAGACGGGGGCGCTGTCGCTCTGTCGATCCTCGACACGGCGCATGATGAGGTAGGGAAAGCGCATCTCGCGAGTGGCGATCTTGCCGATAATGTCGCTGGCGCGCTCGTCGAATTTGAAGCTACCGATCTTCATTACTTCATCCTTTCTCTTGGGTGCGGGCCGTTTTTCTTTCCCGGCCGCATACAAACCCTACTCCCTCCCCTCCATTACTTCCATGTTATTGATTTATTGACAGATTTTCATCGTGCCTGGTGAGCCCGAGCACAGACGGCCGCGTCAGCGGCCCACAAATGACGAAGACGCACCGGCCGCGCAGCGGTCGGTTCCGCTTGAATGGAAAGGGAGCGTGGGCCGGCTCGATCGTCATCGCACCCGGAGCCGCCCTCGCAGGTCCGAAGGCGCAGGGCGGGGCTCTTGTCCGCAAGAAGCACGGGAGGGGCTCTAGCGAAGCTTGGCGAAAAGGGGCCGGCGCTTCTGTTGAAAACAGACAAACATCGCCGGCCCCTTTTCGCCTAGCGTAGCTTTGTCCCGACGCAATTCTTGCGGACGAAACCCGTCCTGCAACGCACGGATCCTGCGAGGGCGGCGAAGGGGGCGATGCGGTCGGGCTGGCTCCACGATCCGCATCGCGCGACTAGCGCGATTCCTTAGGCGAAGCCTGCATTGCGGTCGTCGTGCGGCCGGACCCTTCGGTCGAGAGGGAAGCGCCTCACATGCCGCGCGCACCCGCGGAAGGGATCGTTACCGCGAAGCGGACAAGACCCCGCAAGGGGGCTTGGTCGGAGCGTAGTGGAGATAGAGCCCGGTGCCCGCCTCGGGCGGGCATCCGCCCACCCCGGCCACGACTGTCGGCCATTGCGAACCTCGCTGCGGTCATGTGATCGGTTCAAGGATTTCGCCACCGCCGCGTCGAATGCGCACACAATCGCTGCAAAGCCTGAGCGACGGCACCCCGGGCATTGCCTCGGCTGCGTTCACGAGGCGATAGTCGTCGGCCGGATCGCCGCATGCCGAACAGACATCCGGTGACCCCATACGCTGGATGGAGATGCGCGAGATGGCGCCAAGCCGGGGCTCCACGCGGTCCACGATCGAGAACCACAGATCCGAGTGCGGCGGAATGCGCTGCAAATGGCGAGCGGCTTCCTCGGGGTGGTGCCGCTTCAGCCAGGCGAGAGCAACGTCGCGCCGTGTCTGGTCGTTTACCACGAGCTGTTGGTAGAGCATTACGAGTTGCGCAGTGGTCTTCCGGCGGTTCGCCTCCAGAGCACGCTGGTAGTGAAGGAGATTGACGGCGAAGCGCAGGCCACCGGTGTGGAATTCCCGAACGGTGCTGATGCAATATTCGAGGAGGCCCTGATCGGGGTGAGGTCCGGCGCTCTCCTCCATATGGTCGAGATCGCAATGCCACGGGTTGATCGCGAAGTCGGCTCGCCAAAGGTCGAGATAGCCGCTCTCCCGATAGACGCGGGCGATCTCGTCGTCCCACTCGGGGTGATCCTGAACGAGCTGGTCGAGGTCGCTGAAGTTCTCGATCGATGGATCGAGGCGCCGCCCGGCGGCCAGTATGCGGTTCTGGACCTCCTGCATGTCGGCGATCGGGTTCGGGCGCTTGGCCCACGCCGCCAGCTCGGCTGGCGACACCGTCTCGGTCATGACCGGAAGCTCGGCGAGAAGCGGACTGCATCGGATATGCTCGGGCGTGCAATAGTCGGCGTCGGCCACGAGGTGGACGCCCGCGCTGGCGAACGCCCGGGCGACAAGGCGCGAACAGAAGAGTTGCCGTGTCCTTGGCTTGGGACCGCTCAGGACCGATCGCACCGCTTCGCTCTTGGAGTAACGTGTTCCGATTTCGGCGCGCGCGAAATCGATGATGATGCCAAGCTGAAGGTCGCTCGGGGGCAAGCGAAGGCGGAGCACGGTGACATGATCGTCCGGCCCGTAAAGCTCGCGCTGGATATTGTGCGCCTGCACGCCGTCATCGGTTGAGTCGACGATCGAGCCGTGCTGGACGCAGATCATGGCGTGAGATACCTGCCCCTTGGTGGCGAGGCGGATGGCCTTGCTCACCTTGCCGCGGGACGCGGTGAGGATGATGTCGCCCGGCATGAGCCGTTCGACCTTGATGCGGCGGGTCTGTTCGTCAGGCATGGGGTACCGTTAGCTGAGGTTGGTGGAGTCGAGGGTTCCCCGGATCCATAGCGTTGGCGGCTCTTCGGTATCGATATAGTCGCGGATCGTGCGCTCGGCGTCCGCGGGCGATCCGCCAACGCCGGCGCATGACCATATGCGGTCGATATGGGCATGCTCCGCATGCACCCAATCGAGAATTGTGAAGGCGGCGTGGCCATCGACGGTGCGGCTCGGAAAGCTGGGGGAGATCCGTGCGCTGTCCAAGGTCGCGACGGTGAGGATCGATCCTTTAATGGGATTCCTCGCATCGAGCTTGTTGGCGGCGATCAGCGCGGTTCCCATGACGGGCAACAGCGTCATGAGGCCACTTCCGAGCGACACGCAATCGTCCGACCCGTCGCACGCAATGGCCTCCCGGATCACCTTGGGCCACAGCCCCGAGATGTCGGCGAATTCCCCTTCGGCTATGGCAGCGCGGGCGAGACATCCGGCACGAGAGATGTGGCGCATGAGCGCAACGGCGATGGCGGCGCAGCGATCGAGCTGGGGCTCATGGAAGTCGGCGACGATGATGAATCCGTCCCCGAACTGGTGGGCGAAGAGGCGGTCGCCGTCATCGCGGTAGAGCCGGGTTCCGAGGCTGTAGATGCCCTCCATGAGGGCGCTCAGGCCCAACACGGCTTTGTGCCCACGCTCCCAGAGCGTGCCGAAGCCTTCAACGTCGATCCAGATCGACCAGCGTCTTCCATCTTCAATCGGCCGGGGTTCGACAGGCGCGCCTCGTTCGGTGGTCATCCGGCTCGTCCTGCCTTCTGCTGCGTGCTGCATATTGCGGTCTCCCATCGGGCATCTTGCGGCAAGGCCCTGCGGAGCGTGGCGCTCTCCTTGGGTGGCTTATGGGACAAGAGTGAGCCTTTGTCCGATCGAACGGTCGAGCCCTTCGCGAACCTCGGCGGCGACCGACCCGGCCAGCTCGTCGGGTGAGAGCCCGAGCAGGGCGACCACGCGCCGGCGCAGTTCGGGGATATATTTGCGGAACTGGCGTTCCTTGGGCCGGTCGGCCAAGGAATTCTCGATCGCATCGAGGCTCCAGAGGACGGTGATCCAGCACTCCATGAAGTCGACGGGCATGCCACTATAGTCACGCGCGATCATGAGCCGGGTGATCGCCGGCGTGCGGCCGCAGAAGAAGGCGACAAGGATACGGACGATGAAGCGCGGCCAGGATAGCGGGGCGCTCGAACCGTCGAGGCCGTGAGGGAGATCGGGACAGCGGGCCTTATAGAGGAGGCATAGGATCCAGAAGCGCAGTCGCAGGACATCACTCGGGCCGAGCGGTTCTTCGTCCCATTCGAGACCCTCGGCATAGCCGATAACGTGGCGCTCATAGAGGCGCCCGTCGATCGGGGCGGGATCATTCGGCTCCTCGTCCGGCTGGCGCGGCTGCTCAAGGTCGCCACCGTCGGCGCCATCATCGAGATCAGCGTCACCGCCCTCTTCCGCAAGCTCGTCATAGGCGGAATCATCGTCTTCGCCAGCGGTGGGAGCGGGAGTTCGGCCGGAGAGCAGATTGAGGAAATCGCGGATGCTGTCGCTGTAGGTCCCGGCGAGACTGTTCGCGCCAGCGGCGCCCGACCGCCCGCCGACAGGCCGCGCCTGCACGAATTCCTCATAGCTGAGCGCGACCGGGGGTTCGACCTCGCCATCGGCTTTGCGCATCGGCCTGCGTTTGGCCGCAATCTGAGGCGCATTGCTCGCTTGCTCGAAGTCGGCCCGGGCGAGAGTTTCGAAGGCCTGGTGCATCCAGAGATCGAAGTCGGTTCCATCGGTGAATGGCGCGAGCGCGCGAGCGACAGCCCCGGTCGCCACTTCCCTGCGACGTCCGCGCAATGCTTTCCGGTGTGTGACGTGGGCAATGGTCGAGCTGAAGTCGCCAGAGACGAAGCGCGCGAAGCACAGCGTCCGTTGGAGCGCCGGATCGATTGGCACCGTGCGCGTGTCGCCGGAATGGTGGAAGGACGCGCCCGGGATGGACAGGAGCAGGTTTGCTCCATTGTCGAGGAGTTGGACCTCGCCTTCCTGCATCCCGCCGCGCGCCGGGCGCCAGATGAGAATATCATTGTCGAGATCGAAGCTGCCGGGCTGGCGCGCTTCGATTGCCTTGAGGGGAATGGGTGTCGGTGGGGTGCGTGGCGGAAGATCGGCAAGCGCGATGACATCGCCGTCGAGCCAGCGATCGAGCCCGAGGGCTTCGCGTGCAGCCCCGCGCTGTAGCCTCCGATAGATGCAGGCCTCTGCATTGGAGCCGATGGCCCCTGCCCGCCCCAGCGCCGGGGTTGTGCAGTTCGCGCTTCCGAACAGGATATGGTCGTGACGCGCGGTGGAAGCGATGAGGATCTTGGCGTGGGTGAAGCGCCGGGTGGGCCAGCAAAGCTCGACGATACGGGGCTTGCTGGCGAACGGCGCGTCGGCCGGAAACTCGTGACTCGTGCTGTCGATCGGGAGGATGATCCGCTTGGGCGCGAGACGCCGGGAAAGATCGCCAAGGGCGGAAAGATCGTCGTCCCAATAGGGGCTGATCACCACCAGCGACTGAACCTTGTCGCCTCCGACGAAGGAGACGAAGTGATCGCCGATTCCCGTTTCGTCTGGGGCATGGAGGAACGCGATCGCCGAACCGTCGTCCAGTTCCTGCAGGACCAAACCGGGCGGACCGTCGAGCCACGCCGCGCGCTCGCCCGCCCAGCGCAGGGCTTCTCGCGCAGGCGACGGTTCGGATGGCACGAGCGCGTTAAGATAGCGCCAGATGGATCGGACGATCTCGCGCTCGGGACCGTCCTCATCCTTGCACTCGATCTCGATCGAGACTTCGGCGTTTCCGGCAAGGCCCGCCGCGGTCAGGTTGGCGGAGCTGACGAAGGCGCGAGCGCTGTCACGGCCGATCTGAAGGATTATCTTGGGGTGGAAAATCCCGTCGGCGGCTGGCGGGCTGTGGAGCGCATAGTCGCGCCCGAGCGCTGTCGGCAGGATCGATCCGTCCGAAAGGGCGAGTGACGCCATGCGTGCGTCGGTGATGAGGAGCAGGTTCGATGCGCCGCTCGCCATCAGCTGAGGCAGGAGGATTTGTTCGACAGCCGCGAACTCCACGGCGAAGCTCGTGACGATCGCACTGTGAAAGGGACGGCCGAGGCGGCGGCCGAGACGATCCGGCAGCCTCATCGGGAGGTTCCCAGCGCGTCGAACCCGAGCGCCGTCAGCCCATCCTCGTCCAGGAGATGGATGTCCTCGAGAAACTGGATGGCGGGCGCAAGGCGGGGCGTGGTGGCCACCGGCTGATATCCGGCGAGGAAGAAGAGGCGTCCATCGCGCAGCTCGAACAGGAAGGTGTAGTCGCGCTGCCGGCGGAGCTTCTGCATGGCGACCCAACTATGCCGGCGGACGACGCGGTCGATCACATAGTCGGCGATCCGGTCGACGACGCCGTCCGTATCCCTGCTTTCGAGCCAGTCGAGTTCCGTGCGGAGCGATCGTGCAGGACCGCGGCCAGGCAAGCCGCGCGCTGCCGCATCGGCGAGATCGGGACGTGTCCGAAGCCGCTGGTGCAAGGCAGCCATCAGGGTGATGGCAGGGATAGCCTTGTCGGCCGGCGCGCCGCGGGCGCTTGTCAGGTCATCCCATATGGCCTGATATGGAAAGGTCCCCGGATCGAGGCTCAGGCGCAGGTCGCGCCAGCTCCCTGCGAACGCGTCCTCGTCATGCCCTGTCAAATGGGAGACCACCTCGTCGCGGATATCAGCGAGAGTTTGGCCCTGCCCGTCCGCGTTGATGATCGTGATTGCCCAGGCAAGCATGGCGGCCGATGCCACCTGCATCAGATCCTGGCATTGATAGGCTTCCCAGTTGAGGCGCTGCGCCTTGAGACTTTCGGGCAAAGGTGCCTGCGGCGGGTTGAAGAGGTGCCAGCGGACATCCTCCGGTCCAGGCTGTTCCTCGATGGCGCGCGCGGTCTCCAGGATAAGGCTGAGCGTGGCGGCGCGACTTGCCGCCCCCTGCCCGGGCGACTGCTCGCGTGCGAAGAGAAGGGCTTCGTAGAAGCTGCGCTCCTCGCTTTCCAACTGGATCTGGGAGGGCGCGATCGGTTCGAGGCGATCGAGGTCGCGGGCGCTGACGCGGGCATCTGCCATCTTCTGGCGCAGGAGCTTTGCGAGATCGGGTCCGATCGCGTCGGCGAACAGGCCGGCCGCGCGCCGGCCGAGATCGCGGGTTGCGACCTGTATCCCGTGGCGGTTCTCGGTGAAGAGGCCCAATTCGGCCATCTGGGTATAGTAGGCGCCGCCGAAGACGCCGAGCGACTGGCGCAGATAGCGTTCCTGCGATGCGTCGGTGGAGGCCGCGGCCGCGAAGTCGATGACCCGCTCCTCTGCGGCCAACCGGCGGTTGGCCCAGTCGACGCCGCCCACGCCGGTTTCCCCTGCCCGCGCGGAGACCAGGGCATAGAGCGCTTCGGCGCGCCGCACCCAGGTGCGCCAGGCCTCGAACTCGCTGGTGGCGCCGCGGCGAGCATAGGTCTCGCTCACCCAGCAATAATAGCCGTAATAGCGCATCCGCAGGGTGACGTTGCTGATGCCGGGGAGAAGCGACTGGTAAAGCACAACCCCGCTATTCTGCATTCCAAGCGGATCAAGGCCGCGCTTGTCGGCCCTTTCGGTCCATTGCGGCAATAGATACAAATCGCCCCCATATCGTCATGCTCTGAGCGGAGTTACATGCCCGAGACATCCTCGAATTGGTAGAAATCAGCCTAAACCGAAAAACGCGATGCTAGTCGCTAGCAGGACCAATCCAGAGCAGTTCCAGCAGGCTCGGTCCGCGTTGCCAGGCTTCGATCTGGACATTCTGGTCCCGATGAGCATGCAAATCGTCACGCGTTTCGAGTCGCCAGACCAAGCCATCCGCGACTTCCAGCAGTGGCCCGCGATCACTCATTCGGACAATCCCGCGCAAACGCAGCGGGGGCTTGCTGTCGGTCATGACCGAGAACCTCCAATGTCCGCAAGCACGGCAATGTCATCGAAAGGGGAAGCGATAAGGGTGAAGAAAATCGAAGGAGGCATGCGCTGACTCATTGCATAGCCGGGACAGAGGTTGCAATCTTGTTCATTCTATGTTCCTTCGCCAGCTCAAGGAGCTAACCATGATCCGGGACTATCTCGCCACTTATGATTTCAACCTGCCACTCGACGATGCGGCGGTCGATCCCGAACTGCCGCTGGTGCGTCGGCGGCTGGCGAGTCTTGCCTCGATCGAGGGTCTGGATGGCGGCTATTATGAAGCACAGGAGCTGGCCGAGGCATTTCTCGATGCGGCTCGTGAGGCGAATGAAGAAATCGAGGATGACGACAGCCCCGCGCGCCGGCGGCTGCGAGGCATCCTCGCGCGCGACCTCGATTATCAGCGGGAGATGTTCGAGGAAGTTTGCGAACTGCCGCTGGCCGACGCGGCCGCGCATCTTTGCTGGCTCACCGACCTCATGAAGCGGCGTGTCGACATGGCGCGGCCGATTGCCGATATTCTCGGCCAATAGCTCGAAGGTGCGGGAGGGGTAGGTCGTAGCCGGCGGACCTGCCTCTTTCCCGTCCCCAGCACCACGATGCGTATCCGGTTTCGACCGCGTCGCGTGTTGATCGGGGGCTTCCGATGATACCCGCAACAGATCGGATATGGCGCGCTTCATGGCCCCCGATCATTCCAGCCGGCGCCAGATATTCTTTGCATTGTCAGCGTGGACCGCAGCGAGACCTCGTGCATCGAGTTCCGTCTGAACGCAGCAGACAAGGTCGCCGGTCTCGCCAAAGGGGGGCCGTTCATAGACGTAGAGGTCGAACAGCGCCCGGCCATTCACAAGCTCATGACGCTTGTGGATCCGCGACCAGGGATGTGTCGTGTTGAGGTCGGTGTCCGCCCAATCGGGATCGTCACTGATCGCGAGGATATTGAGGGCCGTTCGGCCGGTCGTTAGATGAAAGCGTTCGGCGATCTCGATCGTGTAGCGGGACGCGACGCTTTCTCCCCGCGCGATCTGCTCGGCGACGTTTCGCAGCTGCCGGATATCAGTGGCGGACAGTCGAACGGTTCCGGTCATTTGTCGGATCTCCCGTCGTGGGCGGTCGATGTGGCTGCATTGGCTATGCGATGCGCACGAAGCGTTCGCCGGACGCGGTGAATCTGTAGCCATTGGCGGTGATGCTTTCGTCGACCGCTTCGTCGGAGCTGAGATATTCATACTCCGCGCGAAGACCGCGATAGAGCCAGCCGGCGAGGTCGCGGAGCGCTTCGGCGATGGCCTCTTCGGCGCCAGGGGTCATGTCCTGGAAGGCTCCGTCGCGCTCGACCGAAATCGCCATGCTGTGTTCGTGATAGTAGCGCCCGCGGTGATGGACGCCGGCGCTGAGCTGATAGAAGTTGCGGCTCTGCAAGGCCCGCAGGGCATCGGCGATACGATGAAGCTCGGTGTCGAGGGGCGCGTGGTCCCGTATCCGACGATGGGCCCTCTTCGCATAGGAGTAGAAGCCCTCGTAGCATGCGCCGTCGCCCTGGCTCCAGAAGCCGCTGAAGTAGATGCGCGGCTCGCTGCGTGTATCTCCGCCATGGAGGCGCACGATATTGATCTTGAGGCTGACACCGAGAATGTCGCAGACCTGTTCGAAGTCATCGTATGTGGAGTCGTGCCAGTCATAGTCGAGGCCGGTTTCCCGATACCAGCTGCGGGCGTTTGTCTTCGCGCGCTCGGACAGTTCTTCGAGCCGATAAGTCTCTATTTCCATGAGTTCGGGCATGGTCTGGGATCCTTGTGGGATGCGGCCGAGGCCAGGGGAATCCGTTCGGCGACCCGGCACCGTGGACGTGGCGTGGTTCGTTTTTGAGGGAAGCCGCGTCCTTATAGGCTGTTTTCAGCCGAGACGGCCGGACTTCACACGAAGGCTGTCATTCCTGATGGTTCGCGATGATCCGGCGCGCGAGCTGTTCGATCTCGTCCCGATCGGCGGTTGTCGTGCAATCGCCGGACAAAACTACGAGGTCGTCCAATGCCGCGCGGCCCTTGCTGATGAAAATCCGCCAGACATTGCGCCGGATTTCGCCCTGCTCGCGAGGTTTGGTGTCGGGGTGGAACATATCCGCCCACTGGCGCCGATCGGGATCATCGGACATGTCGGTCCAGTCACCGAGCATGGCCCAAACCGAATAGCCGTCGATCTGGGCATGGTGCTCGCGGGCTGCGCGGCGTTCGGCGTCCCTCTTGGGCTGCTCTCGCCTTGCCTTGGCCTCCGCCTGCTTCCATTGGACCGATGCAAGGCCGCATTCGAGGCCCTGAATGACGTCGGCCGCCACGGCTTCCTGCCTTCTGGGCAGGATATGATTATGTCGGGCGGTGTCGAGTTGGTCTGCGCCATATCGTGCGAGGTTGAGCAAGGCCTGCAATTCGATCTTCGTCAGCGTGATCCGAAGTCCGCTCGCCATGGCATGGGTTTTCATGTCCGGCGTTCCTTGTCCCAGGGTTTGAGACCAGCGAGCGGAAGCTTGTGCTCGCGCGCGGTGTGGTGGTTGCTCTCGGAAAAGAACCCCCAATGGCCGGTCGACGAGTATCGTCGAAAGAGGAGTCTCTCGTCCTCCTCCGTTCTGATCCACATGCCCGGCTTTATCGGATATTGATCGGCACTATTCATTGGATTGCCTCGTGACGGTCGGTGATCGGGGGAAGCTTGCCGGCATCGCCGTCAGCTCCGCACGACAAGAACTTCTGCGGGTGCGATCCTCGACGACGGCGGGCATTACCCACAGGACCGTGTTGACGCGGGACCGGTCCGCGTTCCCGGCTTCACTGATGGGAATTGCTTTCGTGTTGGGCCTGGTGGGCCTCCGGGTCACGGATCGGCGCGGGCGCGGCGGCGAGCGGCTGTCCGGCGTCGGGAGCGCAGGGCTTCCAGTCGCAGAGGGAATCGCTTTCGGCCTCGCAGGTCTGGCAGATCGTGGAATCATAGACGCCCGCGAGCACCCATTGTTGGGCTGCGCAGTCCCATTCGGCCGAAGCGTCGCGGATCAGTTCGTTGCTGCCACAGCGATCGCATTTTGGTTCGACGCGCGGTCGCGCTGCGAGCGCGTTCAGGGCTGACTGGTAGCGATCGGTGTCGATTGCCAGGCCGACCGCATTGACGGCGATTGCGCAACGTCTGCGTGCCTCCGCGGTGTCGAAGTCCGCGCCGGCGCCAGTCATGATCTCATGATAGCCGCGGGCAAGGGTTTTGGCATCGCCGAGCAGGATGTCGGCGATCGCCTGAAGATGGCTGATACGCATGTCGGGTCTCCGGCAGGGTATTGGAGGAATCCGGGATCTGGTGACGGTGTAAGAGAGCGGAGGTAGGCGACGAACCGGGCTGAGCTGCCCCATCGGAGATCGAGTTCAGGCGACGCGCAGGACCAGATCTTCGTCATTGGCCGGAAGCGCCTCCGTTACGCGGAACGGCTGGATGGGATTGCGGGTTCGGATGACGAACTGGTTGCGGCCGGTGGCGGTCCAGCGCTGGATCGCGCAGGCATATGCGTGCGGAAAGCCTGCCAAACGCGCCCTGAGCGGAGACAGAGGGGCCATGATATTCTCCATGTGGATTTTGCGGTGCGGTAGCGCTGGCGTCCGCCGAGCGGGCGAGGCTGGTGCTGGAGCAGGCCCTATTTCGGTGGGCGATCCCCATCGTCGCGGACATGCGTGGCGATCGCCTGATCTGTCGGGATCAGGGGCGGTTCTTCCATCTGGCGTGAAAGTAGGCCCGCACCGGCAGGTCCCGTGCGGCCGCCGCTACTGCTTCTTCAAGCCCCACGCGCTCTTCGACCGGAATCTCGACCATGACGTTGGTGCAGCGAAGACCGGCGTCGGGCTCGATCGTGATCGGCGCTGCGCCGGTCCAGGCTTCGGGAGGTATCGTCGCGCTCCATCCGCGTTCGGTTTCATCGGGACCGGACCGAACGATCACATGGCGTCCCGCGAGGCTGGAAAGTGCTATCCCGTCACCATTTCCGGGATGCGAGAGGGATCCGCGCCACCCGATCGCATCCAGTGCGAACAAGTCTCGCGGACTCTCGATCCCCGAGCGTTGTCATAGACGGAGAGAATCGGACGCCTCTCATAGTCGAACGTCTCGACGTGGATCTCATAGGCGTCGGCTTGCTGGGCGATGCGGAGCAGTTCGTCCAGAATGTCGGGGAGCGATCCTGAACGTCTGTCGACAGGTCCAACCCTGGACCGGCGGTCGGCAAGAGGGATCGTGGTGGAAAATGGCATGAGAACCTCCGGGTGGGCAGCGAACTCTTCGTCGCGACCACGCCCCGCCCCCTTCCCTCCACGGCGGTCTTCGATCGGTCGCGGTGGATCAGTGGCCGAAACGGCGTCACCGCCGGTTCTTCAGTTGGCCGCAGATGCGCTCGATCCACTTCTGCGGGTTGTTGTGATGGTCCAGGAACTCCTGCGACCATTGGAACACGGTTTCCGCATCCGGCTCGATCGTCTCGAGCGCATCTCCATAGTCGGGGTGGTGCGTTCCCTTGGCACAGTTCCGCATGAAGATAAGGGCGCCCGCGCACATGGCACGCGCATCGCTCCCGTCTCCGGGAATGGTCTTGTGGCAAGGCAGCGGCGGACCATCGAACTGGATCTGCTCCGTGAAGTCTTCGGGGCGATAGCCGCCAAGCCATCCGGCCGGATGGTTGCGGCGCCACGGGCATTCGTTGCAGGGCCGTTTGAGGACGGATTTCATGAGCGGCCCTCCACCTCGGCCGAGCTGTCCTCGATCAGGATTCCCGGCGGGCTTTCGCCGGGGTCGAAGATCATGCGGAGACAATCGCCGATGTCGGGCTCTTTGCGAGTGCCGCAGAGGGATACGAACTCGGCAAGAAGCTCGTCGGCAAGGCGCGTCGGCTGTGCATCGTCATGGATCTTGTGGTCGAGATGCGCCAAGGCATATGCCCTGTGGGCGTGATCCCACATGGCCTGCGGATCGAGAACCTCGACATAGAGCGTCACGCTGGCGCTGATCGTGTCCGCCATGGTCACGCTCCCGCCCGCAAGGTTTGCAGGGTCTCGTGCATCAGCCAATGCGTCGAGCCGCCGAGGATTTCGGTCTCGGTGACGACGAAATAGCCGCCACCGAATCCACCCGGTCTGTCCTGGTCGGTCACCAGCGCCCATTCGAAGCCGAAAGGCAGCGCCGACTTGCAGACTTTCTGGATCAGGGATGCGAGTGCCGAAATATCGACCTCGTGACCATGAATGTAAGCGACCTGTCCTTCGCCGCCGGGGTCGGCGCTTACAGTGAGGTCTGCGTCGAAACAGGGAAAATCGGGATCGGACCAGAGACCAAGGAATGTCGCGAAAGGATCGTCTTCGTCGGCCTGCGGTGGGAAGGTCGCCCTGAACAGGCCGCTGCGAGATGCATAGCAGGTTTTCGCGGCCTCAAGCTCCTCCTGCGGAATGCTGGCGAACCCGGCAGATATCTCCGCGGTGGTGGCGAAGCATTCTTCGAGCAACGCGGCCTCTTCGGGCGTGACCGGCACATTGAACGCCGTTTCCAGATAAGTGTTGGCCATCTTGTGTCTCCCTGATGGCGATGTCGTGAAGTGCGAATGGGCCGCTCGCGAGACCGGCGATGGCAGGAGTCATGGGCACCGCCGCCTGAGCAGCGCTGACGGTTCGCGAGCGGTCGCTTTCGCAGCGGATATTAGTCGATTTTGCCCTGCTCGATCGTGAGCAGATTGGCGTGGAGCAAGCGGTTCAGGCGGTGGTGATCGCCGGCGCCATGTCCTTGTCCGCGAAGGCAGCGTCCACCTGGTAATTCACCGCGCGCACAGCGATCGCGCGGTCCTTCGGAATCAGCCAGGAAACATGCTCGCGCATTGCCTCGCGAACCCGCTCGATGATCGCGGCGTCCTCGCCGAGCAGTAGCAGATTGGCGGTAAAGCGTGCCTGCATATCGAACGCCGCCTGCTGGGTATGATAGCTGTCGGCATCACTGTCTTCATCTGGATAGAAACAGGCGCGTTCCAGCAGGGAAGCAAGTTCGCCGGGCGTGATCGCGCAGTCGGTGCTGAGCAGGATGCCGACCTCTTCGAGATCGGTCCAGCAATCGCCGGGAACGATCAGAAGGTCGGCGGGCAGCGCGATGACTTCGGCGGGGGCATCGGAAACAGTCGTTTCCTGGACGGCAAGTTCGAGCGCGATTCCATCGACGCGTCCGGAGACGAGGTTCGGTGGTAGCTGTGTGTCGGCGGCATAGTCGAAGACATCGCCCTCGCCTCGTTCGATCCGGAAGGAATAGCCGAGCGCGCGCGGCAAGGCATCATACCAGCCGTAACCCGTAAAATCGCCGACCGGGTGGACCGGCGTCGCGCCGAGCGGCCGGCCCGAAGCGATGGCTCGGCCAACGCATTGTTCGATATGGGGCTGGTCCGTTGGCATCAGGATCATCGGCTCGCCGGCCACCCTGTCGCCGAGTAGAACACTGTCCGTCTCCGCGGTGCGCGGCGTCCATGCGTTGAGCCAGGGCGCAGCTTCGGGCAAGGTCACGCCCAGCGCCATCGCCCGCAGCCAATCGGCGTGGGAGAGCCGGTGGTGGCCTTCGCGGGCAATCGTGCGGAAGATCGCCGCCTCGCAGGCGTCACGCAGCGCATCGAGGGCGGCGTTCTGCACCATTTCCTTGCGCGCGGGGAGCACGAGCTGGAGCTGGGGAGCATCGACGATGTCAACCTTGGCATACCAGCCGCGACCGCCGTCGGCGTCATGGATATGCGGCAGGCGGCAAGGCACGGTCAGACCGTGGAAGTTGATCCGGACCTTTTCGCGGTTCAGATGATATTCGTCGACGAAGATGCCGATGCGGCAGCCCTTCCATTCCTCGACGCGTTTCGCTTCCCGCAGGAAGCTCTCCTGGGACTGCCTGTGGTCGCCGAACCAGATTGGCACTGGGCAGAAGCGCGCGACGTCCTTCATCGCCTGTTCGAGCGCGCTTGCCCAGCTTTCCGGCAAGTCGATCTCGATTTCGGTGCCCTGGCCGAGGGAGGAGGGGATAAGATCGAGGAGCTTGCCGCTTTCCCATGCGTCGGGCGTGATGGTCACCTGCCAGGCCGCACCCAGTTCGGCCGCGTGGGAACGCACGGTGACGTGGCGGCCCGCCAGACTGAACACGCCCATGCCGGCCGGATCCTCCGAGCGGGCGATGTCCTCGTTCCACCCGGAATCGCCGAGCGTGAGGAACTTGGCCGGTTCGGCAATGCCGCGCCCGTCGTCGCGTATGCGGAGCACCGGACGGTCGTTCTTCTCGATCCTGGCAATATCGATACGGGTCGCGCCGGCGCGCCTGCTGTTCTGGATTATCTCGGCCAGACAGTCGGACACGCTTCCATTGAAGAAACGTCCAATTTTGGTGATCAGGGACTGACCGACTGTGGTCTTGATCGTGGTAGGAAAGGTCATGAAGGCCTCCGGATTTGCAGCGACATCCTCGTCGCAACCATCCCCGGCTTTCTCCCCTCCGGTCTCGTCCGCTTGCTCGCGGGAATGGCCAGGCTCCTGTCGAAACAGGGGGTGGCAGGGGTCAGACCAGTCGACATGGCGGATGATCCAGTCGGGAACGAAATCCCAGTCGAAGCTCATCACATAGTCGTTGGCGACCTTCGCCCAAGCGGCGTCAACGGCATCTGTCCAGCCGATCACGGTCATGCGCAGCGCGGCGGTGCCGATAGCGTTGCAGGATTCACGGATGAGCAGCGCGCGTTCGATGTCGGCCGGATTGGTGACAGGATGGTCTCGCAGGGACAGCACCGCTTCCCAGAGGCAGGCCGCGGTTTCGAGCGCGAAGGCGCAATTGGAGTCCTGCATGAGCAAGGCCTTTCGCTTGGGGAAATGATCAGGCGGCGATCTGGTCGGAGCCTGGATCGTCGAGATCCACGGTCGAGGACTCGCTCCTTGCGAGCGGCGACAGTTCAAAAAACCACCGCTTTCGCCCGGATTCCGTCGGATGCGGGTCGGAGCGAATGCGGATGATCTTGGTCCGCACCTTCGCGGTGGCGAACGTGTCATCGGGCAGATGCTCGAGCGTCTCCATGTCGTCGGTCTGAAAGGTGATCGGCACGAGTGCGACCAGCGTCGGCGCCTCGCCATGTCCATGGGGACCCATCAGGTCGCGAGCCGCCGCGATATGCTTGCGCACGTCGCGGAACGGGGGGTTCATGATGACACGGGGAAACTGGACTTTCCCGCGCACCTCGACGGCATATTCGAGGAAACAGCGGTTGATCACGGTCCCGAAACGGTGGAGCTGGGCAGCAAGCTTGATATGGCGTTCGACCTGGACAAGTTCGTAGCGGCTGTGCCCGCTTTCGATCAGGGCGCGCGAGAGATTACCGGTCCCGGCGCTCGGCTCGAGGGTCAGATAATCACCGACTTCACCAAGATAGCGCACCATCCGCGCCGCGACATCCGGCGGCGTCACATGGCATTCGGTAGCACTATCGACGGCGATGATCTCGGGCGCTCGCGCGATCTCAACATTTGCGAAGCCGGGCCGCGACTTCACCGTGATCCGCATCGGCCTGGCGGGCCGCGTGTAAACGCCCGGTTTCATGCCGCCGCCTCCTCCTCGCCGGCCGCCTGGCGCGCGGCTGCTTCGAGGGTGTCAAGGTCGATCGGCAGCGGCTTGGTCGGCTTGTCGGTGATGACAAGAAGCGCGTCGGTCTTGTAGAACTCGGCACCGATCGTCGAAATACGGATGCGGGCGACCGGTTCGCCGGAGCGCACGCGTTCCTGTCTTTGCCATTCCATCCGCACGCGGCGGCCGTCGGCGGCGATCTCGATCGTCTTGAAAGGGGCGTAATCCCCCTTCGAATTGGCCGAATAGGTGGTCTGGGTCGTCGAATAGATCGAGTTGGGCTTGGCCGCGCTGTGCTTGCCCTTGCAGGCCGCGACCATATGCAGGTTCCATATCGTCTGCAGCTGCTCGGCCTGTTCCTGTGACGGATTGATCAGCGGCACGGCGTTGGGTTTGGCCGAGACACGGCGCGCCGTCCTGGCGGGCACGGTGTAGCCGCTGGCCTGCATGAGATCGCGCCAGCCATCCTCGCTCAAGGCGAGCGAGGCTTCCGGGGCGATGTGGGCGGGAAGCGGAACCGGGCTTTCCAGCCGGAAAACCCCTGCATGGGGCACGGTGCATTTCGGGACTTCGGCGCCCTGCTCGCGTGCGAACGCCTGGATGATGACCGGGGTCAGCTCGCCGTCATAGTGCGGGACGTCGCCGAGCATGGAACGCTCGAACGCCAGCCGGTTCAGAACATGCTCGATCCATCGGCGACGGACCGGGCCATTGACCGCGAGGGTTGCCCCCTCGATGCACGATTGGCGGGCGTCCGCCGGCGTGATCTCGCCTTTATCGACCTTGTAGTAGAGGTCGTAATTCGACCATGTCTTGCGCGTATCCATGTTGCCGAGCGCGTGGCGAATTTGTTCGTCGGTCGTGAAGAGATCCCAGATCGCCAGCGCCGCATGCGCCGTATTGATACCCCGTTGCAGGTCCCGAAGCTCGGCCAGCAGCGCCTTGATCCGGTTGGCACGGGTGCGCGGATCGCTCTTCATATTGGCGAAGCGCTCGACACCGGTGGCGCGGTAGAGCCAGTAAGTCGCGGCCTTCTCGGCGTCGCTCGAGGCGCTCATGGCCGAATGCATGCGCTCTTGCGTCTTGCGCGCGCCGCGCTCGCTATGATGACCGACAAGGATGGGCTGGCCCATATGGAAGGCCTGCGAGAGCTCGTCGGCACGGCGGGCGAAGGCATTGGCTTCGGCGTGGCGTTTGTGCGCGAGGCCGTCGAGACGTTCGGCCTTGATCGCGGCGCGTTCGGCGAGCGTCATCTCTTCGGCTTCGATCTCGCCCGCCAGTTCGACGGCAAGGTCCTCGCGCTTGCGGCGTCCATTTGGGAGCAACGAAAAGCTCCTGCTTCGGGGCCCAGATGAATTCCGCCTCCTTGACCCGTGCATAGGTCTCGGCGTCGAGACGCGACGACGCGTAGAGGCGGATCTTGTCGTCCTCGGGGCTATATGTTGCGGTGAAGCTGGTCATTGATCGTCCTTTCAAGGGGCCGCGGCTGTCATGTGCCGGGGGCAAATCGGTGCATCACGCCGATGCGGGATTCGGCGCGGCTGATGGCTTGAGGGTCTGCACGATCGCCTGGCGGCGAGCCGGCGAACTGGTCGGGCGGGAGCCCGAACTTCAGGTAGGGCTAGGAAAGCCGAAGCGTCTTTTCGCCAGGAGTTTCGATATGGACATAGCGTTTCCCGCCGCTCCGGCGTTTGCGAATGCGGCCATCCACGAACGCATCGGCCCATCGCCTTGCTTCGGCGGCGCGGGCGCCGGCGGCGCATTCGTCGGCCTGCTCGAAGAGCGTATAGGCAAGGGCATATTGCTCCCGATCCGGAAGGGCGAGAAGAGCCTCGGCGATCGGCAACGCGCTTTCGTAGAATTCGAGAACATGACGGCCGCCGCCATGGTGCATCAGGATTGCGAGTCGGCCATTGCCGCCGATGCCCGTCGGTCGTGCAATCCGCACGTCGTGGGATGCGTAGGTGACCGAGACCCGCGATGTTTCGGATTCGCCGCGATGGAAGACGCGATCGTCGCGGCTGGGAAGTGGATGGGCGAGGACTTCAAAGCCGTCGAAGTTCTCGACCCTGCGGATCAGATTATGTCCGATAACGGTCATGGCATGGATACTCCGGTTCGGGGTGACGGAGGACGGGCGTCAGGCGGCACGGCGGCCATCGGCGTCGCGAAGTCCGAGATCGAAGGCGGTGAGGACGTCGAGATCCGGCTCGAGACGGTCGAAAGCGTCCGTAAGATCGTCAATATTGATCCAGGTGAACGCATCACCGGGGTCATCATCGAGCTGGAACACGATGGGCAGCGAGTCTGCGGTCATCTCGGGGAAATTGGCTCGGATGGTCAGTGTCTCGATCCGGCGCGCGAGGAGACCGATGCGGGGAGCAAGCCCGCCTCGCTCGGCATGTTCCATCGCAAAATAGCGCACGGGCGCCAGCAGCGGGGCAATGCGAACGCATGGGACGCGCCCGACGCTTTTCGGGCCGGCAACGGTACCGGCAAGCGCCCGGCGTTCGGCGGATACCGTGTCGGCGGGCACCAGCGCGCGATAGACATAGTGAGGCAGCGTCCCCGCAATGCGGGAACGGGCGACGATGATGTCCATGGTGGATCTCCTTCAGGCGACCAGCAGCGTTGCCGCAGCGTCGGAGCGGGGAAGATGCAGTTCGCGGCGGATGCGCGCCGCAAATCGCACCGGCTGGACCAGCTCGTCGACCGATGCCCAGTTGTTGCGATCGCCAACATAGTCCTTGCGGCCGGCAACCTTGCGGAACATCACTTCGCGGCTGAAACCCATCGCGCCGAGGCTGAGCTGCACGTAGATGCTCACGCCGTGGAGGATCACTTCACCGCTTACGGCGATGCCCCCACGGTTCGAACGAATATCGTAACTGTCTTCAGCGAGGCCGAGCGCGTCGGCCAGCGCGCGCAATGCCTTGCGACCGTCGCTGTGGAACAGCTTCTTCGCGGGTTCGTCATAGGCGACGCCCTTGTGGGCCAGCGCGATCAGTGCGGGCCTGCGCCGAATATCGGCGATGGCGTCGATGCAGGCACGTCGAAGTTCGACATCGGAGTCCTCGATCTCCGAGGCGATGGTGCCGAGGTGGCGTGCGAGCAGGATGACGGCCGGATCGCTGTCTTGCGGTCGCCCGGCGTTGCGGCAGTCCTCGATCGCGGCATTGAGCGCGTAGAGGGCGGTTGCCAGGGTAGGAAGCGCCGAAGGGTCGAGCGCCTGCTGGTGCCGAAAGGCCAGGTCATAGGACATGGGGATTTCTCCTGGGGTCCGGACGCATCTTCACGCCCGCCCAAATCCCCTCCCCCCTTCCCTCCCGTCAGGTGGTCACCACTCGAAATGTGGCAGCCGGTCGGTCGCGGCGGCATCGCGATCCAGGATCAGGTAGTCGCAACCCTTTTTTTGCGCGAATGTCAGCGTATCGGTTAGGTCGGCCGGAATCGCGAATGGGTCGCCGAACGAGGACGCAATGGTGCATATAAGCCAGCCATAATGCGTATCGGCGATGCTCATGGGACGGTCGGACGGTTCGCGTGTCATCCACTCGTCGATCATCGCGGTCGTCGGCCATGAAACATGGCACGATGACATGGCGAGATAGTTTCCGATCTCAAGGCGCTCGCGATCATAACCGACTTCCGGTTCGATCCACTCCATGCGGCTGAGGAGCTGGTCTTCGGGGTGAAGATTGAAATAGTCGCGCACCACAGCGGGATCATCGACGCGGTCGGGATCACGGCTGTCGTTGATCTCACCCCATCGCGATCGACAGAAGACCGCCACCTGTTCCACCAGCCCCTTGTGGCTGACGGCGGCGGCGACATTGGTCCCGTGACCATGGCTGATTATGGCGAGATGGACAGGAAGGCCCCAGGGAATTGGCATCTGGTTGATCCGTCCCATGGCGGCGTCGAGATCGGCAATGGTGTCGGCAATGTCACCGGATGCCCCGGCATGGGGTGCCAGGGCGGTCTTGGCGCGCGCCAGCAGCGCGAGATGCGCGGATCGCGTGTGATCAGCCATAGGATATCCTTTCACATATGGATTCTGGCGAGGACTTAGGTCACGCTCCATCGGTGCCCTCAGGCGGCAGAGACAGCCGGGTCGGGCAGCAGGTCGCCTTGGGTGCCCTCGGCCAAGGGCGCGTTATCGTTGCCTGGTTCGAACTCGCCCTTGGTGTTTGCCAGCTCGGCTTCGAGGTCAGCGAGTTCCCGAAGTTTGTCTTCGAGCAATTCAGTGTCAGAGAATTCCTGACCCAGGCGCGCCTCGAACGCCGGGAGGCGCCGTTCATCGGCTTCGAGGTTTGCCCTCAGGTTGGCGAGGTCGGCGTCGAGATTGCGAATGGAAGACTCGATGCGGCCAACCACGGTGCTCGACCGCGTTTTGTCGGTGACTTCGAATCCGCGATGTTCGCCGTGGTGCTGAATGGCGATCGTGGTGCAGATACACCGATGCCCGTCGTCATCTCTGGCCTCATAGCCCGAAATCTCCAGGTCGATGCCGTTGAAGTTTCCGAGCATCTGGCGCGTGGGAATGCCGCTCGCTCGCATCTCGTGAGCCTGTCGGAGGATCTTTTCCCCGGCGGCCTTGCGGTCGGCGATGATCGTGCCATCGGAAGCGAAGATGATTTCGTCGTCATCGGTGGGAATACGTTGATCAATGTCGGATTCCAGCCAGGCGATCTGCCGGCGGCAGTTCTCGATATCATCTGTCGTTCGCCTGATCGTCCTGCGGATATTGAACTGGTCGTCGATATGCGCATCGCGCAGGCGCAGGAGTCTTGCCACCTCGGCGTCGAGACCCGCTTTCTTCATCAGGCGGTCGTCGCCGGATGCGAGCGCCTTTGCCAGGGCGAACTGATTGACGTTGGAACCGACGTCCTCGATCCGCCGGATGGAGCGGTCGCCCGACATGGCCATGTTGATGAAGCGCGCCTTGCGCTCGAGCATTTGCCAGTTGGTGGCATCCATCGAGCCGCTCGTGGCGTAGCCGTAGAGCTCGATTTCGTCGTTCTGGTTCCCCTGGCGCTCGATCCGGCCTTCGCGCTGCTCGATATCGGAGGGGAGCCAGGGGACATCCAGATGATGCATCGCGATCAGGCGTTGTTGCGCGTTTACCCCGGTGCCCATCATGCTGGTCGAGCCGACGACGAAACCCTTTCGTCCCTGGTTGAGGTCGTTGAACAGGCGCTGCTTCGCACTGTTCTTCTTGTAGTGCTGGATGAACGCGATCTGGTCCGCAGGCACGCCCATCGCGACAAGTCGATCGCGGATCCAGACATAAGCGGAAAAGCCCCGCGTCTCGAGCGCGGCCTCGGTGCCGAGGTCGGAGAAGATCATCTGTACGGCGCCGGGCAGCGGGTAAGGTTTGCCGGTTTCGGGGTCCGTGTAGCGATAGTCGCGCGTCTCGTGCCAGATACGGTATGCGTTCTCGATCAGGAGATTGAGCTTGTTGCCCTCCTCGTTCCCCATCATGGGGTCGACGAAGCGGAGATCGATCGCGGAGTGCCTGCCGTCGGTGATCACCGACAAGAGGATGTCGTCGCCCTTCTGTGGCCGTCCGCTGCGGTTCTCGATGGCCTTGATGCGTCCGGCCAGCACCCTCTGATAGGCTTTGAAGGGCGCGCCCGACTTGGCGACGATGATCTTCCGCTTCCCGCCCTTGATGGTGGGCAGCCGGACATATTGGCGCAGATCGTCCTTCAGCACGACGTCGGCCACGCTGCGGTACATCGCCATCAGGTCGGCGACGTTCACGAACTCGCAGAAGCGGGTGACCGGCTTGTAGCTACCGCTCGGCTGCAGCTCGAGTTCGGTGCGCGTGTCGCCGAAGTTCGCCGCCCAGGCGTCGAACTCGTGCAAGCCCTTCGCGGTGAGCTCGTCGGGCTGCATGAAGCGCTGCAGCGTATACATCTCGCCGAGGGTGTTGGTGATCGGCGTTCCAGACGAGAGGATCAACTCGCGTCCGGGATTGATCCCGGCCAGATAACGGCTCTTCACATAAAGGTCCCAGGCGCGCTGCGAACCCGCCGGATCGACCCCTTTGAGGTCGCCCAGATTTGTCGCGAAGGTCAGCTTGCGGAATTGCTGGGCTTCATCGACGAGGATCTGGTCGATACCGATCTCGCCGATATGCACGAGGTCGTCCTTGCGGGCCTGCAGATTTTCGAGTCGGTTCTTCAGCCCTTCCTTCAGGCGCTCCACGCGCTTGCGGGAGACACGATCCTCGTTGTCGATGCCCGTGATCAGCACCTCGTAACTGGCGAGTTGGTCTTCGATCAGCTGCTTCTCGAATGCGGCGGGCGTCGGGATGAACTTGAAGGCATCATGCGTGATGATGATGGCGTCCCAGCTGCCGGTTGCCGCGCGCGCCAGGAATCGCTGACGCTTCTCGCGCACGAAGTTCGTATCGTCGGCAACGAGGATCCGTGCCGTGGGATAGAGCATCAGGAACTCGCGCGCGATCTGGGCCAGGCAGTGATTGGGCACCGCGATCATCGGTTTGTTCACGAGACCTAGCCGGCGCTGCTCCATCACGGCGGCGCACAGGCTGAAGGTTTTTCCTGCGCCGACCGAATGGGCGACGTAGGTCGAGCCGGCGGCTAGGATACGCCAGATGACGCGCTTCTGGTGATCGCGCATCCTGATCGCCGTCGATGCGCCCGGCAGATGCAGATGCTTGCCGTTGAATGCGCGGGGCACGAGGTTGTTGTAGGCATCGTTGTAGATCCGCACGAGCCGGTCGGCGCGATCGCTTTCCTGCCAGACCCAGGTCTCGAAGGTCGACTTGATCGCCGCCAGCTTCTCTTTTGCGGCTTCGGTGTCGGTCGTGTTGAGTTCCCGGCGCTCCGAACCGTCCGCCTCCCGGTGGATGTCGTAGATCTTGGGTATGTGGGAATTGAGCGCGTCTTCGAGCAGGTCGGCCGCGCTGCGGCGCGCAGTGCCCCAGGTCGAGGTTGAACTGACGTGTCCGAGGAACGGGGCCTTGTCCACCGTCCAGCTCGCGAGCGCCACGGTATGACGGATCCGGGTCTGGACCTCCATGGCTTCGGCGACGAACGCTTCGATGACGTCCACCGGAATCCAGGGCGCCCCGAGACGCGCCGTGATCTCGCTCGGTTTGAGATCGACGGGCTGGACGGCTTCGAGAGCAGTTACGGTCGCATTGAACCGCGGATCAGTTTCGGCCTTCTCCCGCGCCAGGGCCAGCTTGGTGCGGACAGGCCCCGAAAGGGCTTCGTCGGCCGGAACCCAATTGTCGAAATGGGGCGTGCTGCGGACGGGGTCGAGATAGACATCACCGGCAAGGTCGGCGAGCGCTTCGACTTCGGTGATCCCGAGCAACCCGGCGATCAGCGGAATGTCGATGCGGCCGCGATCATGGAGCGACAGCGCCAGGGCATCCTGGGCCGATTGGATCTCTTGGACAACCGGCGGCTTGACGACGCGTTCGGTGAAGATGGGACCCGGCGTGCCGGCGTCATCCGCCTCGTCATAATTCTCGATCGAGGCTACCAGCCATACGTCGGGGTCATCGAGGAAGGGCTGAAGATTAGGGCGGCGCTGATATTCCTTCTCGGCGCCGGTTTCCGGATCGATGCGGATGCTGGTGATGGTCCGGTTGATCGGCCCATGCTTCTTGATGAAGTGCCTGTAGTGGCTGAGCAGCTTTTCTTGGCAGTCGGCGTAGGGCCGGTCATTGAGCTGGGCGCGCAGGATCGCGCGGACCGTATCCCGGATGGGGATCAGCCCCCTGACGATGTTGGCATGCTTGGCGAACATGCCCGAACCGCCGCGCCCGTTTTTCACCTCGACCGCGGTCGGAAGTCCGTTGACGATCTGTCGCAGAATGCCGTCCGAAACGAGATAGCTGCCTTCCTTGAACTCCGCTTCGTCGGCGGCGGTGCCGACGTCGAGGTCGAAGGTGACATCGAACTTGTCGCGCAGTGACGTGGTGCGCTCGACGGGGCGATAGATGCCTGCCTGTCTTGATGCGATCGCCGACAAGGTGGACGAGAGCGCGTCCCTCAGGTCGACCCCGGGCTCGGCCGCGCAGGAATATTCCATGCCGTACTGGCCGCTTTGCCATTGGTGGACGCCGAGAACATGGTCGGGATTGTCGAGGAAATAGCTGTTGATCCGGAGCGACCCGAACCCTTCGTCGCTGTCGGGAACCTCGGCCAGTTCGATCCAGTTTCGCATGGCGAACGGAGTATCGGGCGCGCGCTTCTGGAAGAGCAGGATATCGACGACGACGTCGGTGCCGGCCTCCTCCCTCATGGCCTTGCTCGGCAGGCGCACCGCGCCGAGGAAATCGGCGATGGAATCTATATGGAGCCGCGCTTTCGGGTCGCTTTTGTCGAGGGAATATCGCGACGTCACGAACATCGCGATGCCGCCTTGCCGGACGTGTTCGAGCGATTTCGCGATGAAGAAGTCGTGGAGCGACAGACCCAGGCGGCCGAGTTGCGTCTTATTGTGGATAGAGAGGTTCGAGAAAGGCGGATTGCCGATCGCCAGGTCGAAATCGCCGGGCAGCGATGCCTTGTCGAAGTCGATGCAGCGGATGACCTGGTTGGGATAGAGCGCGCTGGCGACGCGGGCGGTGACGGGGTCGTTCTCGATGCCGACGAACACCGTGCCGTCGGAGAGATCGGGCGGCCGAAGCCCCATGAACAGGCCGCTTCCGCATCCCGGCTCAAGGATATGCCCGCCGCTGAAGCCAAGGACCCGGGCGGCGTCCCACATGGCCCGGATGATGTACTCGGGCGTGTAGTGGGCATATTGCGTAGCGCGCTTGAGCGACTGGAGCTCGCGGTCGGTGGTTTCGGTGATCAGGCTCTTTCCGAGGTCTTCCCAGCCCTCCCGGAATGTCTCCGAGCGATCCGCGAAGATGCTGTTCGCAAGCTCGGAAGCGCCGAACCCGATGAACCTGGCGATGCGCTCCTGTTCGGCCGGTGTTGCCGGTCTTTGCTCTTGATCCAGGAGGTTCAAAAGCTTGATCGCCTCGACGTTGTCCCGTGCGCGGCCCTTCCAGGATGGCGCCAAGTCCCGCCCCGCAGCGAGCGAGAAGTCGAAGGACGAAACTGGCGATGCGGCAGCGGTGAGGGAGATCGCGGCCGATGGAAGGAGCGCCGTTTCCCGAATGTCGCGGGCAATGGCCTCGCTGGCGGACGCAACGATCTGGTCGAAGTCGAGGCTCAGCTGGAGAGCCAGCGCGGATGCACTGTTTCGCATGGGGTGCTTCCTTTCGGTGATTTCAAGGGTGCCGCACGGCGTCTCGGGTTCGTGCCGGACACCGGGCAGCGATGTGGTCGGAAGGGCAAAGAGGCGGATTTGCGCGCGCCCGGATTCCAGCGGCCGGCAAAGAACTGGCCTCGCCAGACGTGCGTCGGACGATCGCTATCGAGGGCGCGCCGTCGTTCCAGAGGCCACGGTCGCAAGAACCAGGATCATGGCCATCTCCGATTTGGAGTGTCAGTGGCTTGAGAGCAGAAGGTCCAAGGCTCGCCCGAACACCTCATCGCCGGCGTCGTTGACGACGACAGCGTCGGGATTGGTGGCGCGCACTGCGCGCTCGATGGTCGCAAGCGGCCGCTTCCGCAGCGGATATTGCAGGATCTGATCATTCTCGATCGTGAGAAGATTGGTGCGCAGCAAGCGCTTCAGCCGACGGCCTTCGACGGCGCGCGAAAGAAGGTCGCTTATCTCGGCCTCGAGATCATGATCGAAGGTCATGTCGCCGAAAGAGCGCGGTGACCGGTTGGCCTTGAGCCAGGCGTCGACTTCGCCTTCGGTCCATCGGCCGACCTGATGATAGAAATCAGCGCCGCCGGTTCCCTGGTTTCGGGCGTGAAAGGCCAGCTCGCCGTCGATCCAGATCTCAGCGGTGTAAGCAGCCGTTTCTTGCGACAGCGCGGCGCTATATTGGATGTGCTTTAGCTCGATTTTCATGGGGAAGCTCCAGACCGCTCCAGCAAACGGAGCGCCCCTCCCCATCCTCCTCCCCTCCTTTCGGTCAGTGCGGACCGTCCTGCGCTCCGAGGGGCCTGTATTCCGCGTCATAGGAACAGCTCTTCTCGAACTCCGGATCGTCCGTTTCATCGACCAGAAAACCGGTGATCTCCTCGGCAGGCTCTGCGTCGAGCACTGCGGCAGCATTGGGAAGCAGGCGGACAGGGAATATCCCCGTCCCGACGATTCCTTCGGCTTGCCGCATTGCGTCGGTGTGATCCTCCGCCGTTACCGCGACCTTGACCCTGATCGTCGCATAGACATGGACATGATGAAGCTTGCTCATTCGTCGATCTCCTCGACGCTGCTTTCACCATCGACGTCGAACGGGCCGGTGTCGGTGTCGATCGGCTCGTGGTCGGAACTGTAATCGTCGATCTGCTCGATTGTCGGGGACAGCCATTCGACGAAACGGTCGGCGCGACCCTGCGCCTGGGCGGCGTCTTGCGCATCGACGATCACGGAGATGAACGCCTTCACGTCGACCTGGTATCTAGGCATCGTTCGTCTCCCTTCCCTTGCCCCAGCGCTGGACGGTCTCGGTCTCGGTCTCGACCTGCTCGACCGGCACGATCCGGCCCCGGTTCATCGCCGCGTCGACGGGCGCGCAAAGCACGAAGTCGACTTCGAAGGCGCGTTCGGGGTCGTACCAGGGACCGAAACCTGACTCCGTCTGTCCGGGAAGAGGCTCCTGGCGACGCAAGGCCTTGCGCGCCTCGCGTTCGATCGCGGCGAGGTCGGCTCCGACCCTGGGACTGATGGCGTCGCCGATGACGTTCACCTTGGCGGTGATCTCGACCAGCTCGGTGTGGAGATGGCTGGATCGCATGACAACGAGCACCTTGCGTTGTATTGTCATGATGATTTCCTTTCTGAGAGCGACGTGTCGGCGGGATCGCCTTCGACGATGAGGGGCGGCAGGCGAAAATCGGCAGCGTCGAACCAGGCGATGATCGCTTCGAGCGAGCCGAGCTTTTCGGCAGTTCCCCGGTTCAACACGACGTAGCCGCCTTCGTCGGCCGGATAGGAAGCCGGCCCGCCCTCGCCGGTGAAGACGACGCGTTCGGGATTCCACTCGCCGGGATAGCCGTCGCACGAGCGGATAAAAGGCAGGTTCAGCTCGATGCATCGCGCTTCGAGGTCCTCGAATTGTCCACCCACGACGCCGTGAGCATAGAGGTCGAGTGGCTGGCCGGGCATGCGATGGGACGGATCGAAGGGTTCGCCATCCCACTCGACCGACAGCCGCTCGGCGAGGATGATGTCCGCCGACTCGTCATAGGCGGCTGCGGAGAGCGTTCCACCCAATCGGATGGACGCGGGTACTCGATTGGCCATGATAACCTCCGTAGGTTTGCTCCCGCCTGACACGGGGGCTGGATCGGACTGCTTTGGATTTCGATGTGCTCGGAGCAGCGGCTGGGCATGGCCACGACAGCTGCGCCTGAGCGTCAGCGATCAAATGGCTAGCTGGCGCCGGATCGGATCATCCCAGGCGAAGCGCAGCGGCATATTGGCGTAGCAGGTCGGCCATCGCGCTTCGGGCATGGCCCTTGTTGCCGATGACGATCTCGGGCTGGAGTTCCCGACCGAGCGCGGTGCGGTAACCGAGCGCCAATTGACCGTTTGCGTCCTCGACGACGATGCGGTGGCCACGAGGTTTCGCTGGGCCACCGTAACGCGCGGTGAAATCCCCGAGGCGCCCCGAAAGGCCAGCGGCCATCTTGCTCCAGCGGATGTGTCCGGCGGCGAATTGGTCGCCGGGCGCGCGGCCGCGCGCGAGCCAATGGCGGAACTGCGCGCGCTGCTGGAGCACTGAATTGCGCGTCCGTTCCATCGTTCGGGCGAGAGGCAGCATATCGGCATCAGCGTCGATGCGGCCGAGTTCCGCGTCGTTGGCAACGACCAGAATATCGGTATAGTCGCCTTGGCGCAGGAACTGGCGAAGCGCAGCACCATCGCCAGGTGCCGGGCCCGTCGATGTCCATAGCGGGCGGAGCCCGGATTCGGCGTTGACCACAAAAAGGGCCGCGGCTTCGTATCCGGGCCGTTGGTGCAGCATCGCGAGGATGCCGATAGCCCCTGCCGTGATTTCGGATTCGCCGAGCAGAAGCAGACGCCGATGCCATGAAACGGGTGGAGGAACGTCGCTCGGGCTTGGCCATTGGCTGGGAAGCGGGCGTGCGGCTCGCGGGGTATCCGCGCGAATGGGCTCGGACGGAGTGGCCGCGAAGGATCGTCGGGCGACGTCGAAGACGTCGTCGGGTTGGCCGCCGCCATCCAGAAAGCCCTGATGGTAAGCAGGTCGGCGAACATCCGGTTGGTCCGGACGGGGCGACGACGGCGGCCGTGCCAACCATCCGGCGCGCGCGGCATAGCGGCCATCGGCATACGCAACGGCGGCGTCCCAGTCATAACCATGAATGTTGCGGGCATGGAGAATGGCGACATGGCGACTGTCTGTGCTGCCCTGCGCGATCTGCCGTTCGACAAAGGTGAAGTTCGCAGCCCTACGCTGTTGCTCGGTCTCCAGTCGGATCGCTTCGTGCAGCGGACCAAGCATCTGGACGCGCTCGCGGGTCCGCGCCATGCGGACGTCCAGCGGCGCGTCGTGCGGAAGATCGGGGAGGCATCTCCAGGCGTCGGCTATCGCTCGAGCGTGGTGGGCCGGACGGCCGCGCGCTATCCAGCATCCCGCGTCGGCGGGATCGAAGATGTCGGTCATGTCGGGAGTCCTTTGCGCGGCTGTTCAAGCTGCGAGCTGAAGCAGCGGCAACGCGGTGACATCGCCTTGCGTCGCGGCGCGATCGAGTACCGGGTAAGGCAGGCTCGGGACCTTTCGGGCCGCGATCCGGGCTGCCTTCGTGAGAGGGAAAAGAAAGGTATGGCAGCCGGGGTGGCGCCGCCTGCGCAGGAACCCTGTTCGTTCAAGGTCGGCGAGCCAATCCGCGCGGTCCTCGCCGAAGTGCGGAGGCCTCGCCCCCGCTTCGAGAAGCGCGTCCATCGCATAGCGCTGGCCGCACTCGGCGTATCTGGGATATGGCGCGCGAGGAGATCGGCTGGCCGTCCGGCAGGATCAGGTCGGTGCGCGGGCTCGATCTCCCAGAATATTGGCTCCCGGCCGCGCAATATACGAGGCCGCAATGCCCGGGCAGGACCACTCGGCCATCGGCGTCGACGCGTCGCACGGGATCCGCGTAGGAGATGACCGAGAGGATTTCAGGCTTCTCGCGCCGCAGGAGCCGGAATGCTCGGGCGATCATGAAAGTCTCGGCGTTGCCGCCTTGGGAATCGTCGATGACGAGACGCCCGAGATCGCAAGCCGTCCGTGGATCGGTGAGACCCGCGCTCTTGGGCACGCTGGCGTTGTTGACCGGGTGCGAGAAGACGCACACTCCGACCAGCTCGGAACGACCGCCCTTGCCATTTGCGAAGAGGCCCACCGAAAGGCGCGCGACAGGCATAGAGGCCGTATAGTGATGCGCCTGCACGAAGGGCGCCGCCTGGCGTTTGGTGCTGATGACATCGACGGCGAGGTGCTTGGGATCGATTTCCGTGGCGTTCGGGATCCAGCGGCAGCGTCGATCGCGCCAGCGTTGGGTGCGGGTGGTGAGCATGGCAATCTCCTTGTGGATTGCCTTCCGCCCTCTTCCTCCCCTCCCTCTGCTCTTCGGCGGCTCAGTCTTCCCAATTCTCGAAAGAAAGCCCCTCGACGCGGGAGAACTCGCGGATATTGCGGGTGATCACGGTGAACCCGCGCGCAAGCGCCTGGCCCGCGATCAGGGTATCGAGGGCCCCGATGGGTTTACCTATGCGGGCCAGGTTCGTTCGAACCTCTCCGGCCGTTCGGCTATCTCCGCGCGCGAAGTCCACGACCTCGAACCGCAAGGCCCCGATCCGATCCAGATTCTCCTTGACCCGCGCGCTGTTGAATGCGCCGAAATAGAGTTCGTGCATGACGATCGACGACACGACGCAATCGAGCGTGCTGTGCCGCTCGAGATTCTTCCAGACCTGCTTATTCCCCTTGAACAGCGCGATGATTGTGTTGGCATCGAGCGAAAACGTCATGCGTCAGGGTCCATGGCGTCGCGAATTTCGAACTTCTGCGGCTCGTTGACCGCGGCCTCAAAATCTTCGTCCACCGGACCAACCAGCGCCTTGAGCCAGTTCCAGTCGGACGAGATCGGTTCGAGGATGACGGCATCTCCCTCTCGTCGAATGCGAACCTGATCTCCCTCGAAGCGAAACTCCTTGGGTAAACGCACGGCCTGGGAGCGACCGGTCTTGAATATCTTGGCGATTTCCATGTTCGCCTCCTATGCCTGTGGTAGGTATCAAAGATATATATCACGGTGCGGGGCGTACCGGAAGCGACAACATGCCATTCTCCGCCCGGCGTTCCGTCCACAGAAGCGTGAAGCAGCGGCGGTCAGGGTTTCTTGGCCATTGGGCCGCAGCCCTCATCGCTGTGTGAGGGTTGAGTCGGAGGCGGTCGATTACTCGCCGAGCCTTTCAGCAGCGCATGAATCAGCCGCTCTTCTTTTTTGCTGATCCGGTGACGCCGGCGATCGCGCTCGATTTGCTGTTGCACGGCCTCGGCGCTGTAGCCGGTTGGGGAATTCTCGGTCATGCCGGTATCTCCGACCAGCCGCCAGCAGCGCTGATCCAGACCATGCCTAATGCTCCCGGCCGGGCCTCTTGCCCATCGATGGTCCGGGTGCCGGGATCACGCACGATCACGCCGCCGCTGTCATTGACGCGCAGCGGCGCCCTGCCGCCGAGCACGATCCAGTCGCCACGGCCGCCAGGCAAATGAACCATGTCGCCTGGCTCGACCTTGGCAGCCAGTTCGCGACCGATCGTGTAATGGAGCGTCCAGCCATTGCCGGTAATGTGTGTCATACACATCCTCCTTCCAAAAGTTCGTTGAGGTCCACAGTGCGTCGCGACCGCGGGATGGGGAAATCCGGATCGAGGACATAGGAAATGTCTTTGCCTGCGAAGGCGGGTGGTCAGGCGCGCTGCTTCAGTCGCTTCGCGGCAGCGGGATCGGGACGGCTTGCCCGCTGGCGAGGTTGAGGAAGGCGCCAGCGTGGCCGATGGAGCCGCGCCCGAGGAGATCGAACAAAAGCGCGAGAGCGTGGCTCGCCAGGACGCGGTTGACGAACAGCGATTGACGCTCGAGCGCCTCGGCAACCGAGCATGACGGGGCATTGTCGTCGGCCGAGCTTTCGTCTGCGAGTTCCGGGAAATATTCGAGCACGGTCGGAAGACGTCGGACGGCCTTGTCATTGGCACGGCCCGGGCAGCCGATAAGATATTGTCCGTCGGTCGCGCGATTTCCGAGATCCATCCAGTAGCTGGGCATGGATTTCCTCGCGCCAAGCGCCGAACCAATCGTGCGACGGGCCGAGGCGGTGTCGACGCAGGTGATGAGCATGTCGGCGTCTTCCACACCGATCGCGCCGGGTGCGCGACCATGAACCGCCTCCCAGGAGAGCCCGTGTGCGAGGTTGATCCTTTCGGTCAGTGTGCGCGCCTTCGAATTCCCTAGATCGCAGCGGTAGAAGGGCTGGCGGCCGAGATTGGCTTCGCTCACGGTATCATCGTCGACCACGGTGACATGCAGCGATCGGGAGGAGATCGCCCGCAGTGCCGTGTCCAGTGAGGCGAGACCCATCAACATCTGAGCGCCGTTCCCTCCGCAGCCGGCGAGCAGTATCCTTATGGTGCGATTGTCGAAGGCGGCGGGAAGATAGTGGCGGTCCTTGTGGTCAGGCTGCATCATCATCTCCTGAGAAAGGACTGCGCGGGACAGCCAGGAACAAGCCGTTGGCGCAGAGGCGCGACGCCATTTCCAGACCCTCCGCGTGGTCGAGCCGGCCGATCACGATCGCTATCTTCGTGGCATCGGCGTCGTCGGCATCGTCGGTGGCGCTGAAGAATGCACGACCGGATCCGTGGCTGTGAATGTCGCAGACGACATGCCAATCAGGCGCCAGGACAGGCGTGCGGTACACGAGGCGCGAAGGCGTTGCCTCGTCGATGGCGGGGAAATGCAACGAGAAGGCCTTGGTCGCCTCGTTCCAGAGCACGAACCCGGCGGCCTCGTTAGGCAAGGCCGCATAGAAATGCTCGAGAATGGACACAAGATGCTCGTGCGGGATCAGTCCGCACCGCAGATCGGCCCTTGGCTCGCCGGCGCTGCCATAGGGGAGATAAGCGGAGATCGGCGGCGTTAGAGGAACATCGAGCGCGAGCCAGGCCCGGCGCAGGATGAGCATGACACCGTCGTTCCCGATGGCGAGACCGTGGCCGGTGCGTGCGGCGCGAAGCGCATCGAGGGCGGGCGATCGCCCGTGGGGCGGAACCGGGTAGCAGGGTACAGCGGAGAGCACTGCAGCGGCTGTCGGATCATCGGCAAGCAGGGTCATCGCCGCGCGCTCGCAATAAGCTTCCCGACCGTCATCGGCTCGGCCGAAGCTGCCCGCGATGTTTGCCGGCCGCGGAAGGGCCTGAGACGGCGGACTGGAAAGCGGACCGCACGTCGCGCGGCGAGATCGTCCCAGAGCCTGACAAGTCCCCCCTTGCCGGTGACGGTCAGTTCCTGGCCCGTATTGGGGTGCGTCGACCAGGAGTCGAATACCGCGCGCTCGAATTCCGGGATGGATGCGATCGTCGGCGATTTCGGCTGCGGTATGTTCCCCCAGCAAAGCCGCCCGTCGACGTAGACATTGAGGACCGGCGAGTGCAGCAGCTCGGTGTCGGCGGTGGGGCGCTCGTCTGTCGGAAGAGCATAGACGCCAAGACCGGATCGGGTGGCGACAAACAGATGCGCCGGGTACGGGACCGGCAGGACCGTTCGCTCGGACAGGGCCTTGAGGCCGGCAGGCGGGCTCGACAGGGCGAAATAGGCTGAGCGCACCTGTGCGGGAATCCACCATGCGAGCATGTCGGGATGGGCAACCAGCACGTTGGCTGGCAGTATCTCGGGCAGGACGGTCCGACCAAGCGCCTCGGTCCATTGCCGCAAGTGCGCGCGCGTCAGCGGAGCTCCCGCGCCGATCGACGGCTGGCCTTCGTCATCGTGCCCTACCGCGTGGATGCTGGCAAAGGCCGGCGCATCCCGTCGGGTCGCACCGTAGGAATTGATGTTGCGGGGCGCGTCTCGCCTGTAGAGCAGGATGGCGTTGGTCAGCACCACGCCGCCACCGCTCGCTTCGAAATGGGTGCTATGGTCGGGCATGTCGGCCTCACAGATTGGTGGGATCCAGTTGGATCAGATGCTGGGCGGCGAGCAGGAATTGCGCGCCAAGCCGCAATGAGGTGAGCCAGTCGTCGATCCGACCCGCTTCCGGCAGCGGGCAGATTCCCGCGATGTCCATGAAGCCCATTTCCATGCCGTGGCGGCCGACATCGTCGAGTTCGGGCGCGAACTGCTCTGTGGGCACGAGCGTCAGCGGCGGCAATGACGAGCATTCCTCGAAGCCGGGGACGTATTGGTAGATGAGATCGATGTCGAAGTGCCAGGCATTGCGTTCCGGTTGCAGCCGCTTCAAGGCGCGCCGCGCATGGTGGAGGCTCCGCAGCTTCTGTTGCAGGCCGGTAGGGAGTTGCGCCGGTCGTGCGGCGTTCGCCGTGATCATCCAATCGGGGCGGCGGGCGTTCATCGTGGACGGCAGCGCCTGCTCCTCGAGGTCGGCCTCGTCCGCGCCATGGTAGTAGATCAGGGATTGACGGGCGCCTTCGTCTTCCGTCTCTCCGTCCCAATAGTACATGGCGATTTGGTCGAAGAGGTCCTGGTAGCCGAAGACCGGAAGCACGCAGCCCAGGTTTTGCTCGAGCGCGCGATAGGCAGCGGCGCGCCAGGAGATCGGCGCATCGCTGGTCTCGATCCACCCGAGGTCCATCTGCCCCATGCTGTCGCAGACGATGGCGATCGCCGGCGGGTCGCCGTCCTCGCCCTTCAGGACGGTCATCCGGAAGTCGGCGAGGTCGACCGGCGCGAGGATTTCAAGCACCGCTGCACCAAAGACCTGTTCGATGCGGCGACGGGCCTGCGCGCGGGTATATTGCCTCGGCGACGTTTCCCGTGCCGCGACCCAGCCGCCGATCAGCTTGTGATGCGGTCCCAGCGGATGGTCGAAGAGGGCGGGAATATCGTCGGAGAGCGCGACGGATCGTCCCGCGAGATCAGCCGAGGGGCGGGAGGCTGAGGCCCGGAGGCGGTTGAAGCGGTTCGGTGGCTTCGCTCGTGCGGTTTTCCGGGTCGAGGAGAAGCCGCGCGTGGAGGGCCTGGACGTGCGTGCTGCAGGCAGGCGAGGTGAAGTCGGTCGTGTCGCCATCGTCGGACTCGATCCATTGGAGGAGCGTCTTGCGGGGTGCTGCCGGAATGGCCGCGCGCTTGCCGTGGGGCATGATCAGCCCTTGGTGCCGACGGCGCGGCGATATTCGGTGACGTGTGCGGCGCCCGATACGCCGGCATCCGCGATCTCGGCGTTGAGGATCGCCGGATAGAGCGTGGCATGGTAGGCGCGCAGGCCTTCCGGGTCGTTCGCGAGGTGCGGCGGTACCGGAAGGTCGATGCCGTCATATCTATATGTGCGGGTGAGATGATTGATCTTCATGGATGCCTCCCGGCATGGTCGTGGGAAATTTCGAGTGAGGTCCGTCAGAAGAGGCTGGCGGGTTCGTCCGGCTTAGCGTTGGCCGGCGGACTGGTCGGGGCCGGAGCTTTCGCGGGAGTGGTGGACGTGGGCGTCCTGGCCGCGGCCTTCGCCTTCGCCGCCTCTGCAGCTGCGGTCCTCGCGGCTTCGGCCGCTTGCCGTTGCTCGGCGAGCTGGTCAGCAAGCGTCTTGCGCGTGGCAATGAGTTCCCCGAGCGCGCCGGCTGGCCCCTTGGCGAGTTCCGCATCGATTTCCGCAGCGCTCGCTGTGATCGAGATCGGCCGGGTCTCACCGGATTCGAGATTGGGACCCGAGCTTTCCGCCTTGCGGGGAATGACGGTCAGGGTGACGGTGTCGTCGGGGCCGGCAACGAGGTCGAAGCCGAGCGAGTACCGGGTGAGTAGCGGGAGCAGGTTTGAAATCAACATGGCTGGTATCCTTGTGTCGGAGCGCGTGGGCGCGGGTCAGGCGGCGATTTCCGTGATCGGAGGTTCGATTTGCGAGGCAACGCGGACCGGCGGCGGCCCATATTGGCCCTCGAGCGTCATGGCGCTCGGCAGGCGCCCGGACCAATCGAACCCGATTGCATTGAGCATGCTGGCCACGAGGTCGGATTTCTTGGAAGCGAGGCGCTTTGCGAACGCCTTCTGGCCCATATGCGCAACCAGGCCGCATTCCTGGGCGATGAATTTGAGTTCGTCCTTGGTGTAACGGTCGAGGAATCCCTGATCGACCTTCCAGGTGTCGCGCAGGTCGATTTCGAAGGCCCTCGCGAGGTCGGCGACATGCCCGAAGGTGAGGACGTCCTTGGCGTAGGCGGCGCCGATGACGGAAAGCACGTTTGCCGCGTGGCGGTCCGGCAGCGCGCGAATGGCCGCGATCTTGCCCTTGTAATCGAGGGTCGGGAAGGAGGCGCCGACCAGCAGGCCAGCGCGCGACGTCAGCGTATCGGCCTTGATTTGCGAGAGCGTGCCGGACATCGCGGCGACAAGGATCGCGGTGTGGGCGTACGAAGCATTGCCCGCGAGCGCCCGGGCGAGCGCGGTTCGCCATGTCGCCTCGCGAAGGTCGGTGGTGCGTCGTGCGATCGATTGGGCGGTGACGATCGGCTTTTGCACGGCCGATCCGCTGCTCACGGACTTGGCCGGCGTCGATGCTGTGGCCCCGCGTGTCTCGTTCCCGCTGGCGGATCCGGCGTCGTCGGCTGACGGTTCCTGAGAGTCAGCCGATTGCGTGGGTTCGTCGGCGGCGTCATCCTGTCCGCTATCATCGTCATCATCGACAGTGGAAGGAGCCGCGGTCCTTGCAGCAGCCGCGGCGCGTTCCTGCTCCCCGAGACGGACCTGTTCGACGGCTTCGGTCTTGAGCTGGAAGCATGTGGGATTGGTACAACTCCCGTCGTCGACATGGGTCTCGAAGAGGACGCGCTGCGTTCCCGAGTTGAACGGGCAGGTGGTGCATTCGGTTTTGTCGAAGCAGGCGTTGCCAAGGTTCTGCGTGACGCGCATGAGCAGCTCGCGCGTCTTTGCGACGTCGAGGCCGGCGGTCAGGATCGTTTGGAGGGCCTTGTCCTGCTTGTCCCCGGGCACGGCCGCAAGCAGTTCGGCGTGCCCGACCTTGATCCGGCGTTCATCGAGTGCGAGCTTGACGGTGTCGGAAAGGTCGGCGAGCGCCAGACGGCGATCGAGCTTGGCCCGGGACCAACCGAGCCGTCCTGCGGCATCGGCACGGTCGCCCTGGCACGCCGCGAGGTAGCGGACGGCGGCATCCGCTTGCTCGGTTTCCGAAGGGTCGTCACGGTCGTCATTCTCGGCGATCGCGGCTTCGAGTGCTTCCTGATCGGTCATTTCGCGGATGACGACAGGAACGTGACCGTCAGGACCATAGGCTTCAAGCGCGGCCCGGTACCGGCGTTCGCCGGCGACGATGGAGAAGACGTCGCCCTTCGGACGAAGCAGGATGGGCTGGAGCACGCCACGCAGCCGGATCGAGGCTACGAGATCATCATGCTTTTTCTGGTCGAAATAGCGGCGGGGGTTATCCCCCTTTACGATCCTGGAGAGTCGCAGCGTGGTCGGATAGGTCGGTTGCGGTACATCCATGGCTGATTTCCTCGTGGAATGTGACAGGCCCGTCCTGCCGGGCCGTGTGTGCGGCCGCTGCGGGTCGAGCTGTCGATGGCGAAGTCGTGCGGATCGATATCGGTCAGGTCATCGAATTGGTGGGGATGACGGCAACCTCGATCGGATCACCATTACCCCTCCCCCTTCCCTCCCGTGGCCGGAGAGCCCGGTGGGGCAGTCGTTTTCGAATGGGTTGAGCTTCCCCACGCCGAGCGTCGAGAAATCTCGCACGGTGCGGGTCACTTGCGCCGTTGGTTATCGCGTGATCACGCGGCGGGTGAGGTCGGGGATGCGAACATTGTCATAGGGACTGCTGACCGACATCTCGAGCGCGTCACGCCGGGCGCGATACCAGTCGGTGGCCTCGACCTTGTAGGTCGCGATTGCATAGGGCTCGCCGCCGCTTGAGAATTCGATCTCGACGGTGAAGCTGTGGAGCTCGATGTGCGAAGATGCGTGCATGGTGACTTCCTTTCGAAACGAAAAGGGCGGCTCCGACCGAGGTCGAAGCCGCCGAGCATGAGCGGGGTTGAAACTGGAGGGGCCGCCGCCGTGGTCCGCAGCTGATCGAGTGCGATCATGCCGAATGAGTTCGGAAATACATGCGAGTGGGATTTGCCCGTCGATGGCTATTTACGCGGGAACCGATCCGCCATGGGCCTTCTCCAGGACGATACTGCGCGGCCCAATAACCACGCCAACCATGACCGCCCTCCTCCCCTCCCTTTTTGACTCGCGCGATGAATTTCGGCACTTGTCGTCTACGCTTGCGCAAGTGAGCCCGGTTCAAGACCGCTATTTCCAGCCAGAAGAAGGACGTTGCATGGCCGAGACCGAAGAAGCGGGCGTCATGTCTTTGACCGTGACGCTACTCAGCGCTTATTTTGCGAACAACACCGTCCCAAGCAGCGAACTGCCTGCACTCGTCGAGGGCACACGACGGGCCCTGCTGGGCGGCGCACCAGTCGCTGCCTCGGCGCCCAAAGTGAAGACCGAGGAAGACGGGGTCGAAGTCCCCGCTCCCGCATCCGATTTCAGGCCGGCCGTGACGGTGGAGGAAAGCCTTGCCACGCCCGACCAGATCCTGAGCCTGATCGACGGGAAGCCATACAAGGCGCTCAAGCGTCATCTCTCGACGCATGGACTGACGCCGGCCGAATATCGCGCGCGCTATGGCCTGTCCACCGACTATCCGATGGTCGCGCCGGGCTATTCCGCAGCGCGGCGCGAAGTCGCGATGCGGCTTGGATTGGGTGGAAAGCGCAAGGGCGTGTCGCCGCCTCCAGCGCCCGAACCCGAAGCTGCGCCGGCAAGTGTCGCAGAAGCGGCAGCGCCGGTTGCTGTCGAGGTTCCTCCGGCAAAATCCGAACCCGTTCGGCGCGCTCGTGGAAAGGCTGCGCGGGCGGAAGCTGCGGCGGTCGCGCCCAAGAACGCCAAGCGTAAGGCGGCGAGTCGCGACGCCAAGCCCATTGCGGCCAAGGCCGCACCGAAGCCCAGACGGAGCCGGGCACCGAAGGCCGTCGACGCTGCAGCGACGCTACCGGATACAGCGCCCGTCGAGGCGCCTGCGGCCGGCTAGTGGTGAAAATCTTACGCTTGACACCCAAGCCGTCTCCGTCCGCTGTCGCCAACATTTCGGACGGTCGCAGGCGAGGTTCGGCTTCCTGATAGCTGCCGGTCATTCATTATCGGTAGTCGGTGCTTGGCGGCGGCATTCGCTGAAACTTCGATTGCGAGCGACCCGAGGGCGGCGCATCGAAAGATGCGCTTGAAACTAAGGTAGCAAAATGCTACCTCATGCCTCGGAGGTGATCCATGGCACAGTCCATCAAGCTTGGTGACGACATCATGAAGATCGTGCGTCGCGAATCCGAGTTGCAGAGCCGCTCGATCGCCGGCCAGATCGCCCATTGGGTGCGCATCGGCCGCGCTATCGAGAAATCCGGCAATTTCGATCATGCCCGCATCACCGCTGCGCTCGGCGGTGCCATCGAGACAACGGTCCTCACCGACGAAGAGAAGGACGTCTGGCTCGACAGCTTTGTCGAGAAAATGGGGCAACCCGGGTCTGACGAGGATGCTTTCTTTGCCCGGCGGCGACAGCTTGGGCTGGGTGTCGGTCTCGATGCGGCCGGCAACCTCGTGCGTGAGAAGGCCACCCGTAACGCATGAAGCCGACGATGATCGTGCTTGCCGGGCCGAACGGTGCCGGCAAGTCCACACTCTACGAGACCCGCATCGCGCCGAGTTTCGCAGGACCGTTCATCAACGCCGACATCATCCAGCGCGACGAACTGCGCGATCCGTCCCCAGCTGCATCTTACGAAGCGGCCAACATCGCTTCTTCGCGCCGGGCCGACTATCTCGCTCAGGGTCGGGATTTCGTGACCGAGACCGTCTTCTCGCATCCCTCCAAGCTTGAACTCATTGACGAAGCGCGCACCAGAGGTTTCACCGTCATCGTGATGCATGTCGGCGTCGATACTCCAGATCTCTCTGTCGCGCGTGTCGGCGCACGGGTCGAGGAGGACGGACATGTCGTCCCCGAGGACAAGATCCGTGCCCGTTATGTGCGCGGTACACCTTTCATCCGCGCCGCGGTCCTCAAAGCGGATCGCGGCATGGTCTTTGACAATTCCAGCCTCAACCAGCCGCCGAGCCATTGCCTGACATTCGCGAACGGGCGATTGGTCTTCGCGGTGCCGCGCCTGCCTGATTGGATCAGATCGGTTTATAAAACAGACCTTGAGATCTAGGGTCAGGGGCGGATGATGGCAGGCTAGCCAACATTCCGGTCGTTCGGGGCATCCTATGGGCTCGTCGAAAGCAGTCGCTCATTCATCCGCGAAATCAGAGATTCCGCCATTGCAAAAACAGGCTCGGGCGGCCTAGCCAAGACCATGCTGATGGATACCGGTTTCGATCATCTCACCCTCGAGGAACATGGTGCCGCGTTGTTCCGGGGCGCGGTTCTGCCCCATCTGAATGACTTGGAGGCCGTCCTAGCTTCACTCCCGGCAGAGCAAGCAGGTGTGCGGATCAGTGGATTTTCGGCTCTGGAAACCTACGTTGGATCAGGTGGACCGATTGGATTCGTGGCACGGCAGGCTTTAGGGGGCATGGGCAAGGCGGTCCGTGCTATCCTGTTCGACAAGACAGAGAGCACGAACTGGTCCCTCGCATGGCATCAAGATCGGACGATTTGCGTCCGGCACCAGGCGGATGTGGAGGGGTATGGCCCATGGTCGATCAAGGCCGGCCTGCATCATGTGGCACCGCCATTCGACCTCTTGGCGAGAATGGTCACGCTGCGCGTGCATCTCGACGATGTGCCCTCCACGAATGCGCCGCTGCTGATCGCACCGGGTTCGCATAAAATGGGACGCGTACGCGCCGACCATGTCGAGAGAGCAGTCCGTCTCTGTGGCACGATCGCCTGCACCGCTTTGGCTGGCGATATCTGGGCCTATTCCACGCCAATCCTCCATGCATCTGAGGCTGCCGTCAGGCCTAAGCGGCGGCGTGTGCTGCAGATCGATTTCAGCACTCAAGAACTGCCGGAAGGTCTCGCATGGTTGGGGGTTACATGATGCTCGATCGGCGATGGCGGTCGTGTTATCGAACATCGCCCACAATGACAGGAGGCCACGATGGCAAACAATCGCGACCCATTCGACCTGCCCTGCTTTCGAGCGCACGTCTAAGCGCCGCAAGGGCTATCCGTCCGAAACGAACGTGAAGCGCGGCTTGCGCTTTGTCCATGGTGACAAGGAGCTGGTCGAGAAGCTCGGACGCAACGATCCTTGCCCGTGTGGCTCGGGCCTCAGATTTCAAGCGGTGCTGTCTTGAGACGGGCTGCTTTCGATGGCGTCGAACGCCATGATTATTGGCGAGACTGATCTTGCCGGGGCTGGCGAAAGCCAGCCCCGCATCTGGCTCCGCCAACATCTCAGACATTCCGCCCGCCTCTTGGCCTTCCCGAACCTGTCCTTCGTTAAGGTAAGCAGATACGGCAACGTTCGGGTTGTTTGCGGACCGGCGTATCGCTAGCCGCCGTTAGCAAGCTTCCTCGACAAACGCCGTCGGGGACAAAACGCGCTTGGTTTCGTAACCGTTCTGATCCAAGATGGTATCATGAATGCGAAGAGAGCTACCGGGAGCCTGCGGTGCTTCGCGACGGTCGGCTCGGTTAAGTGCATGCGTGCATGAAGAACAGCTGGATTTCGACACTCATAACGTACTTGGAGACGAAACCCATTGCCGTCTTACGGCTCGACGCGGCCGATTGGTCCGCGCTTAGTGCGTCACGAAGAGGCGTCGGCGAGTTCACGATCGCGATCCCTCACAACGCATTCGCGTCGTTGAGGGCACCGACTCTATGCCTGCTGATCGCCGACACGACAAGTGGCGCTAGGATGATGGCTGGCGTGATCGGTAACCCGAGCGCGATCACCACGATTCAGTCGCGCGTGAAGCTCAAGCGGGTGTTCCCGATCGAGCCCTCGTCGCCGGATGGCCTGATCGGGCTCCTCAAGAACCCGACGCATGTCACGGCGCTTCAGACCAGGCTCGTGGAGAGAGAGCAGCTGACAATGCTTTCGGCGAAGCTGAGCGGTCACATCGTCGAGAGGCTCGCGACGATCGCGGACAACGATGTCGCGCTCCGATCTATCTCGGCGTCGCTGAGCGTTCCGCGTCGCGTGAGAGGAAACGCTGCACTTCAGGAACAGAGCCTTAGAACCGCGCTGCGCGCGTTCGGGTTGTCGTCCGACGCGCCGGCGGAAGTTGTCGAGCTTCTAGATGAAGATGAGACCGCAATCTCGCGCGTCACGGCGACGAAAATGGTGATTTTGGAACGATCGACACTATCGAATCCAGTCGGGACATGTGCATCCACGCCATCGAAGACGGCTTCGTTGAGCATGACGCCCGCTGGGTCCGCGGCATGGATTTGGTCGGAAGCGACGCAACCGGCCGTGCGACCTATACCCGCGGCGACGAGCGTCTTGAGGTCATCACCGCCAACCGCCGCCCGCTGGAGCACGCGCTCGGAGTCGACCTCGTTTACATCAACACTATCCAGCGCAACGTCGTGATGGTGCAGCATAAGATGCTCGAACCATCTGGAGGCGGCTGGGTCTATCGGCCCGACGAGCAGCTCGAGGAAGAGATCGCCCGGATGGGGGCGTTCGCGCGACCCGGGCGCGGGGATGGTACCGATTATCGGCTGCATCCGGGCGTGTTCTACCTGAAGTTCGTGAAGCGCAATGCGGCGATCCGGCAAGGTGGCGTCCTGCTGCCGCTCGATCACTTCCAATCTTTCGTCGCGACCCCAGCGAGCCGTGAGCCGCGCGGCGGGCTGTGCATCGACCACGATGCGCTCGGCGGACGCTACATGCGCGAACAGCCTTTCGTCGACTTGATCCGCGCAGGCTACATCGGGGCATACGCGAACGACACGACACAACTGCAGACGATCGTCGAGGCCATCCTGGTCGACGGCGGCGCCGTCGTCGCTGCGATACAGTCGGCCGCGGCACGGCCGCGATTGGCACATCACGATGACTGGTGAAACCGCACCAGCGGCTCGCATGCGCGGCGATGGCGAAGCGCTGGTTGAACGGATCGCATCGAGCGGGTACGCCTTCTTGCCGCGCCACGACGGCGACGCCGATGCTGCGAAGGTTGCTGCCGCTCTCGGCGAGCCGATCGTGCCCTGGAAGGGAACGCTCGTGCAGCAGCTCGTCCCACGCGCGATCTCTACGCCCAACACCTACAGCGGTATCTTCGGTCTCGGCCGCTTCCCATTCCACACCGACCTTGCGCACTGGCGACGGCCGCCACGCTACCTCATGCTCCGCTGCGTGAAGGGGTTCGTCGAAGTTCCCACTCTGCTGCTGGACGGGTGGGCGGTCGTAGATGCGGTGAAACGGGACATCATGGGCCGCGCCGTCGTCCGGCCGCGGCGCCCCCAATCGGGCGCCATGCGCCTGCTGCGCTTGTGGCAGGAGCATGGCGATGAGGGCGATCTGATCCGCTGGGACGACGTGTTTCTGAAACCGGCGAGCCGGATTGGTGAACTCGCCTTCGGCAAGGTTCGCGAGCACCTCGAGTCGGTCGTGTCCACACCACTCGCGATGGTCGAGACCGGCGACACGCTAATAATCGACAACTGGCGGATGCTGCATTCGCGTCCGCCTATGTCGCCTGGCTGCGAGGATCGGAGGCTGGAGCGCGTCTATTTGGGGAGGTTGAATTGAAGCAGACGGTTGGGCGCGGGGCGCTCGCCGCCACGTGGGATTCGCAGGCGCTCTACGACAAAGCCGCGCGGTACATGCAGCAGGTCGAGGGTCTTGACAGCGACGAGTGGGACTATGCGCTCTGGTCGAGCCTAGCGCTGGAGCTCTTGGCGCGCGCTGCACTGGCCAATGTCCACCCGGCGCTGCTCGCGGAGCCCGATAAGAACGGATCGAACCTCGTCAGCGCCCTCGGATTCGAGCCCATTGAGAAGAAGTTCTCGCCCAAGTCGATCACGGTGGCTGAGGTGTTCAGGCGCCTGGCTGCCATGCTGCCCGATTTTGCCGCTGAGCATGAGAGCTTCGGCATTCAGCATACCGGCCGCCGCAACGCCGAGCTGCACTCGGGCGAGATAGGCTTCGACGGTGTGAAGGGCTCATCGTGGCAGCCGCGGTTCTACCAGACCTGCTCGGTGCTGCTTGCCTCAATGGGAGTGACGCTCGAGGAGTTCGTAGGTGCCGATGAAGCGAAGGCGGCCGAGGCGATCATGGCGGCGGCTGCCGACGAGAGTGCCAAGGTGGTTAAGGGCGATGTCGAGGCGCACAGCAAGGTCTGGCAGGCGAAGGGGACGGACGAACGAGCCACGCTTACTGCACAGGCCCAGGTTTGGGCGACCCGCCAGGCAGGCCATCGAGTAGGGTGCCCTGCCTGCGGGTCGCAGGCGCTGGTCGTCGGCGGTCCCGTGACGGCGCCAGCGCGAAAGCTGGAAGGGGACGAAATCGTCGAGAAGCAGGAGTACCTGCCCAATCACTTCGAGTGTATCGCGTGCGGGCTGAAAATGACCGGCCTGTCCCGCCTCGCCGTGGTCGGCCTGGCCGGTCGCTACATCAAGACGCAGGTATACGATGCCGCCGAATACTACGCCCCCCCGGAGGATGAATATGCGGGGTACGAAGAGGACAACAATGAGCGTTGAGCCGCTCACAATCGCTCTTGACGCGTAAACAGGCCCAGAACCGCCGCCTTGGAGACGCTCCAGCCGATCGCCATTGTGTTCAAGCAATGGCGGCCTTCGCGTGGCTTGGCCAAGCCACGAAGCTAAGGCCTTTTCCAGTTATTGGATTTATATACCGTCTCGCCCTCTTCCGCGAAAACAAAACTCGTTGATGACCACATGTTCTTGCTGTTGCCATCGAACTTAGCTGCCTGATTAAGCTGGTTATAAACTCGGCTGGAGATGTAGGTATTATATCCTTCGTCCCTAACGTCTGAAAGTTTGGCCGAGAAGCTAGCTGCTTTTCCAATCCAGATCAGATCGTTATTGTCCCTTATTCCGGAGCGAACCGCGCGAACCTCTCCGACGTCGATACCCGAGCAATTTCGGATTTCGATGCCGTTATCGCTAATCGATTTGAACTGCTTGAATGCAGCCGGCTGTATAATCTTCCGAACGGCCCAATGAATTTCACGGCCACAATTCGATGCCGAGCTGTTCTTCGAATCGCCCATGAAGACGCCCATTACGCGGTCGCCGTCAAAGCTTCTCACATGACCGCCATGCTTAATGATGAGCCGCGTAGCGCAATCCAGAAATGCGCGAATGATCTTTGCAGTCGTCGTCCACGGGCATGTCTTCGAGAGCTTCGCCGAGCCCGCAAGATCGGCGTAGAGAAAGGCCGCCTCGATCTTAACAGCACCATCCTTCAGCGCCACGTCAGCTGTGGCAGGGACGACGCGCCCCTCTCGCTGCTCGAAATTGGAGCCGAAAAGCGTGTCGACACGCCCCTTCAAAAATGCTTCGTCCGTCGCCACCGATGTCCCCAAACGACCCTGCCAGCCGTGTGAATTAGCCGTTCATCGGCCCCAGGGCGACGATATGATCGCGCAACTTGTTGCAAGCTGGCCCCATCAGCGCCGCATTCTGTCCGCCCTTCTCGAACCGATATGGTATGGTTGTGATGCCAGCAAGGTCACTCGGCAGCTTCACATCCTTTCCCCTCGGCTCCATCAGAATCGCCCGCGTGCGCCCCAGACGGCCCATGAACAGACCGAGTTCGAAAATGACATTGTCGCGCGGTGCCGGCCACATTTCGTCACGGCTCTCAACAAAATCGTCTGCGTGCGCGATGGCGATGGCGAAGTCGGCGTTATCGACGGCCGCCTCCAGGTCGTCGATCGTGTAATTTGCCGCCTTGAAGCAGCCGGCCGTCCACAACTCGACGAAAAACGAATCGTGCTCGAATGCGGTCTCAATGATGCGTGCGATCGGGAGAGCCTCCACTGACGAAATGATGAAAACCCGCACCCTTTCGCGGTAGGCACCGATGTTCGAATTGCGCTGCAAAAGGCGCCTAGACAGTTCCTTCGCTATGGACAGATAAATCTGCGGAAACTGGCACCCGAGAGCGGAAAAAGCCGCCTCGGACAATTTCATTGCCACCACGACGTCCTCAGCGACGATGCTCGCAGATCGTGCCTGTGTCGGCTGGATCGCAGCCATCTCGCCAACATGGTCTCCGGCGGAGCGTTTGCCGATCCGGCGCCCGTTGACCACGACGTCGCAAACCCCCGAAAGGATGAGGAAAGCATCGTTCGAGTGGTCACCTTGCTGGATGATGACCTCATCGGCGGCGAACTCACACAGCTCGCCAGCGTCCGCCACTTGTGCCGCGAGTTCAGGTATGCCGGCCAGCATTTTCTGTCGGCTCAGTTCGTCGATGAGAATGCGCCTTCCAGAATCACCTTCGAACCGCTCGATCATTTTCCACTCCCTGTTTCATGCTGTGTGTGGCCACGCCGGAGCGGGCAATCCTTCATGGTGCCGCAGCACAGTTTCCCTTCAAAATCCGCCCAGAAGCGCCGCTCCTCGCGCTCGCGGTCGCGTACCGCCAATGCCAGCTCGACGGCCGCCTCAGCATGATCGCCGCAGTTCCGCAGGACCGTAGGCCTATGCCCGGTACCCGCCTCGCATATGCAACGACGCCGCAGGTTGACTGCTCGCGCAGCGTCCTCCCAAATCGAGTACAGCCACGCGCCGTCGGCCATTATCCGAAGACCATGCCCATGCGCCCCGTTCCCACGCCGTGCCACCGAGATCCGGTTTTGAGCCAGGTGCTCGATATATGCTGGTCCCAATCGAACGGCCGCCTTTTCGGCGCGAAGCTGGTGAATGGCGGCATCGCCATGTGCCCATGCTCGGTGATCGGGCCAGCGACCGAGGCGTGCGGCGCGTTCCTGCAGGCGCAGGAATTTCAGCAGACGCGCCCACCAGGTCCAAGCGCTGTCCTGGCTCATCACCTCGAACGGGTCGACCTTGGCCCAGCCAAGGCAGAAGGTTGAGTTCTCGTTGATATGGCGATCCGGGCAGAAAGCCGGTAGCCGCGTCGGGGCGGATTCGCGTGCTGATACAATATTGCCCGAGAGTTCCGCCGTGATGCTGTAGATCGGACTCCTGCCATCCGGCATCGGCACAGGGATGGTCACATCAAGTCGGTTGGGCAGCCGCTGCAAAACAACTGCCCCGAAATCGTCGGCAATCTCTGCCAGGAGCAGAATGCTATCGGCCTTCACGACCGCTGGCATATGGCTTGACGGCTACTTCTGCTGCCCTGGCGATCGCCGGCGCTGCGGTGGCATAGGCCGCCTTCTGCACGGCGCGGGCGGAAGCATCCTCATCCTCGGCCAACGCCTCGACTGCTTCGTTATAATCAAGGTTGGCGACCTTGCGGGCTGCACCAAAGAGGTTCTGCACGGCCTTAGTGGAAACGTCATAGGCCGCTTTGCCGATCGCCGTCTCGTTACCGTCGCATCGCCTTTGCTCTTCCTCGGAGGCAACCACGCCGCGACTGACCGAGCAGCGGACGCGATCCCCTTGCATACCTAATCGGGTTACGGTCATCGGGCCGAACTCGAAGCCGATGGCCAGGCCCAGGTTCGCGACATCTATGCCTTCTTCCTTCAACTTTTCCAGCGACAGCTCGAAGCTCGACCGCAGTGCTCCAGCGCACAGCGTTGCGGTTGTCACGCTTGCAGCGTTGTCAGTGGTCTGAGACGTGCCCTCCATCAGAAGTCCGTGCAGGCAATCGCCGACGAAGCGGATGCGGCGACCATCGAAATCCCGACTCAGGACACGGTCCAGTTCCGCGCGCACCACGTGGAGAACCCTCACGACATCCTCGGGGTCATTTTCGATATGGTCGGCCACATAGGCAGTGAACCCGTCTATGTCGGCATAAACCGATACCGCTTCCATTCGCCGTGAATTGGCGGGCGTCAGCGCACCAATGTCCAACGTGCGCAGGGGTGGGGTGTGCCGAGAGTGCGTATTCCGACGAAGCCGGCCACTTATTCCGACACGAAGCCGGCCACCATTCCGGCGCGAAGCCGACCACCATTCCGGCGCGAAGCCGGCCATTTGAGGGTGGCCCGTGCGGGTCATTTGGGTTGATTTCCTGATTTGGTATCGAGGTCAAGCATCTTGAAGCGGTGAGCCTCTTTTCCGGAGGCTCTCACCGCTCAGTTCGATGCGGTAAGCATTGTGTACGACGCGGTCCAGGATGGCATCGGCGAGCGTGGGATTTCCTATGATTTCGTACCAGCGATCCACGGGAACCTGGCTGGTGATGAGGATCGAGCCACGATCGTATCGGTCCTCGACGATCTCGAGCACGTCGCGGCGACGATCGGCGTTGAGCGCTTCTGGCCCCCAGTCGTCGATGATGAGCAGCGAAGCGCGCGACAGCGCCCGCAGCATCCGGGCATAGCGGCCGTCACTTCTGCCCAGCGTCAGCATGGCGAACAGCCTGGAGGCGCGGTGGTAGACGACCGAGAAGTCTTCACGGCAGGCTTTCTGGCCGAGCGCGCAGGCCAGGAAGCTCTTGCCGACACCGCACGGGCCGGTGAGCAGCAAGTTGCGCTTCGAACGGATCCAGTCGCACGAGCCGAGCTTGAGGAACAAGCTGCGGTCGAGACCGCGAGCTGCTTGGTAATCGACATCCTCGAGGCTGGCGTCCTGGCGCAGCCGCGCGGTCCTGGCTCGGCTTTCGAACCGCTTTTGACGCCGCACGGTGACCTCCTGGTCAAGTAGCAGGCCCAGCCATTCGGCATGGTCGAGCCCGCGGGCTTCGGGCTGGGCATCGAGACTCTGGAAGCCTTTGGCCATGCCGGTCAGGCCGAGTTCGTTGAGAAGATCGAGCGTTGGGTGAAGCAGCATTTCTGGATGTCCTTTCAAGACAAGTAACGGGCTTTCAATGGAAGTAGCGGGCACCGCGCACATTGGCGTGGCTATCCACGCTGCCGCCCTCCTGAGCGGGCGCAGCGAGATCGAGGTTGTGCGCAATGATGGAGGCGACGCTTTTGGAGTTCAGCGCGCCGGTCGCCAGGGCGTAGGCCGACACGCTCTCCGCGCGGCTGCTGGCCAATGTCTTGTAAAGGCGCAGCACGCCCAGGCATGTGCGAAAGCCCTGCTCGGGATGGGGGCGGCGCGACAGGATGGCGATAATCAGGCCTTCGGTGTCGGGGCCGATATCGGCGCCCCAACGGCAAAAGCGCTCGGGCGACCACTCGGCATAGTGGCGGTGGGCGCGCGGCATATGCTCGGTGTGCGTGCCGTGACGCGTGGCACTGCCATAGCGGCGCTGATGAGCGGCAACGCGCTTGCCGCGGTGGAAGAGTTCGATCGTGCGCGTTGTAATGCGGGCATCAACCTGCTCGCGGATCAGCGCGTGGGGAACCGAGTAGTAGAAGCTCTCGATCTCGACGTGGTAATCAAGCCCAGTGCGGACCAGCCGCCATTCGGCATATTCATATTCGGCTGACGGCAATGCCCGCAGCGCCGGCCGTTCCAGGCTCTCGAGCAGATCCGTCCGGCTGACACCGAGCTTGCGCATCGGGCGGGTGTTCATCCACGTCATCACCTCGGCGATCGCCGCGTTGGCTTCATCCAGCGAGAAGAAGATCTGGTTGCGAAGCCGGCCGATAATATAGCTTTGCGCGAAGCGCACTCCAGCCTCCACGGATGCTTTGTCCCGGGGCTTTCTTGGGCGCGTCGGCAGCACTCCGACGTCGTAATGCGCGGCCATCCGGCCGTAGCTGCGGTTGATCTCAGGATCGTAAAACGACGCCTTGTTCACCCCGCTTTTGAGATTATCCGGGACCAGGAGGCGCGGAACACCGCCGATGTGCCGGAACAGCCGAACGTGCGAGCCGATCCAGTCCGGCAGCGTTTGCGACCAGGTCACCTCGGCGAAGGTGTAGTTCGACGCCCCCAGCACCGCGACAAAGATCTCCGCCATCCGGATCTCGCCAGTCGCCGGATCGCTGATCCCCAGCCGCTTGCCGGAATAATCGACGAACAGCTTGTCGCCGGCGACATGATGTTGCCGCATCACCGGCGACAGACGTTGCTGGAAAGCCCGCAAAAGCTCGCAAAACCGCGAGTAGCCGTAGCCGTCGGGACAGGTCTGCCGATACTCGTCCCACAAGATCACCATCGTGACCGCCGGCCGCCTGAGCTCGCGAACGAGCTGGCCCCAATCCGGCTCCGGGCGCTTGCGCACACCAAAGCGGGCCCCGCCACCGAACCGCGCAAACAGCCGCGCTTCCAGCACCTCGTCGGTGAGATCATCAGGCAGCGGCCACGACAGCTTCGCTGCCGCCGCGCGCTTCAGGGCGTCCTGCACCGTGCTGCGCGCCACGCCCACCGCGCGCACGATCTCGCGCGCCGATGCCCCTTCGTGATGCAAGCGCATGATGCGCCGTAAATGTCGCATGGTCAGCATTCTCCTGGCCGGCATCGAGCCCTCCTGTCCTCGTCAAAGGACCAGGCTCTTGCCTCAGTTGCTGACCCGCACGGGTACCCTCAATCGTCCCTGCCGGCTGGCCGGCTTCATGTCGGAACGGTGGCCGGTTTCACATCGGAGAGGTGGCCGACTTCAGTCCGGAATGGTGGCCGGCTTCACGTCGGAATCCCTGGCCGGCTTCGATCGGAATTCGCACCGAGAGAATGCAAATGAGCCGATCGGGTTCTTTTCGAGGTCCTCGCGCCACTCCTTGACGATCTGGTCCCTGTCAGTGTCGAGGTCGGCCTCTTCCTGCGAGATAGCAATCTCCGCAACCGTCAGCGCGGAACCGGCTGGCTTATCCACCTCCGCCAGTCCGATCGCTGCGCGCGCCTCGTTGGTGAGATAGATCCCTTTGGCGCTGCCGCCTCCGGACATCTTGGCCGCATGGTTCGCCGGCCGCCCGAGGAAAAGCGGTTCGCGTCCCCCGCTGCGGCCGTTATTGACCGCAAGCGCCTCGCCGGTGTCGATTCCGATCCGCACCTTGGCTGCGGGAATCTGTTCGTCATCGTCGCCGGTCTCGTCCAGCACGTCGATGATCAACTGGCCCATAGCGACCGCGCGATGGACGCGCATTGCCTCGTCGCTCTCCTCGGTTCCGTAAGGTTTCGTGACCAGCGCGTGGAGACGCTGATTGTGGAAGTCCACGCGACGCGCCTCGCAGGATGCGATGATGCGCCGAACCGCCCGAAAGTGCAGATTCAGAAAGCGCAGCGTGCGACGATGGCAGGTTTCACCCTCCTGCGTGGTGACATTGAGCATATCGTTCAGATTGAGGATGTCGGCGTAAAGATGTACGCTGTCGACCCGATACGCCTTGTTCGTCGGGATATTCTCCAACGAGGTCTCGCGCTTGTAGTCAACGATCGTGACCGTCTCGACGTCCGCAATCTTCTTCGCGATATGGTCCAACGCGCGGTCGTGCTTCCAGTCGTTCGCCATGTTAAGCTCCTTTCAACTTGACGAGCGATGCTTCCAGGGTTGCAAGCCGCAGCCAAATCGTCATTCATCAACATAAGCGGGCGGGATCGGTCATTCGGACGCGGCCGCGTCCGAATTCCGCAGGATCATCGCTTATAGGGGCGAGGGGGATAGCGGCGTGCATGAAACGGTAGACATGGTCGGTGCTGATGAGGATGACGCCCCCCTGTCCGTTGAAGAGGCGCGCGTCCGTCTCAATAGCCTCTCAAACGGCGAGGCAAACAAGCTTATCCAGATTTCGAAATGGTTCGCGAACCGTTGCGAGGTTGCAGCCGAGGATCTGCGTCAGGAAGCGATCGTCCGCGTTCTCAGTGGTAGCCGACAATGCCGGCGTGGCGCCGATTTCGTCCGGTTCCTGGCGGGTGTGATGCGGAGCCTGGTATCTGCCGAAAGCGAAGCGAAAAAGGCGGGTGCACGGCCGGTCCTCGTCGTGCTCGACAGCGAGAACGGACATGACCTCGCCGACAACGCTCCTTCCCCTGAGCATTTGGTCGCATCGCGCATGGATGACGGTCAGACCCTCGCGGAAATCGATCGGATCATCGCGGATGACGAGCAACTCCAATTGCTGGTCGAGGGTTTGGCCGACAACATGATCGGCGCAGATCTCGAAGCGCTGCTCGGTGTGGATGTGAAGGGTCTGGCTGCGGCGCGCAAGCGACTGAAGCGACGTTTGTTGAACGAATTTCCCGAAAGGATGGGATGATGAGCGTGGGCGATAATAAGTCGATGCGATTGTCGATCCTTGACGACTTCATGGTTGAAGAGATCCTGGCCGCTGAAGGCGACGCCACGGCCGCCGATGGCGAAGCGCTCCGGCGCGACATCGAGCGGGCGGAGTTGCTCGCGCGGAAATCGCGTCTCAAGGCGCTACGGGAGGAGATCGACAAGGAGCGATCGACATCGAGCGTCGTACAATTTGATAGCGAGCGTATGAGGGCCAAGTTGAAGGCTATAGGAAGTGCTGCAGCGTCGCCGGTGACGATGGCGGCACGCAGCGGGAACACGGTCGACGATGATGATCTGAATGGCCTTCTGGAGGATCTGGCCGAACTAGAACAGGACTCCGAAGCAAGAGACAACGAGTGATCGGGCGTGTTTCGGCAGCCGAAACCACGCTCCAAGAACTTGGCGTAACCGAGCCATCAGAGATCGACGTCGAGGTAGTGGCGCGATACTTGGGCGCCAAAGTCAAATATCGTTCCCTGAAATCCTGCGAAGCGCGAATTGTGGGGCACGCCGACAGGGCCATCATCACAGTGGACACACGGGCGACCGATCGACGGAAGCGGTTCTCGGTTGCCCATGAACTGGGGCATTGGCACCACCACCGGGGGCAGTGCCTGATCTGTCGGAGCACTGACATCGACAAGCCGACGAGCGACGAGCGCCGCGAACGGCGATCGAACCCGGAACTGCAAGCTGATGCCTATGCAGCAGACTTGCTCCTTCCAGGCTATATTTTCCGACCGCTTGTCAGTGATCTGGATCGGATAACCCTGGCGGGAATCCGTGAACTGGCTACCCTGTTCGATGCCAGCGTCACCGCAACCGCCATCCGTGCATTGGGCACCAACCGGTTTCCCGCACTTCTCGTTTGTCACGGGCAGGATGGGCGAAAATGGTTCAGGCGACCTCCTGTCGTACCGGACCGATGGTTTCCGCGAGCCGACCTGCAACCCGAAAGCACCGCTTTCCCGCTGCTATTCAAGAATGGCATCGAACCAAAACAACCAAAGCGGGTCAAGGCTTCCGCTTGGTTCGACACATACACAGCGGATCGATTTACTTTGCTCGAGCAGCCGTTCGGCCTCCCGAACAGTCAGGTCGCAACGCTGCTTGTACTTGATGATGTCGCAATGCTGTCCCAGTAGATTCGCCCAATGGCAGCTCTCAAATAAGGCTCCACAACGGAAGAACGGCCGAAATCGGGCGCCGAGCGGACGAGCTAACCTCAAGGCGGCTCGATGTCAGCTTTCCACCTCGTTCGAACCAAGAGCGGACTTTCCGGACTGTCCGCCGAAGCGGTCAGACCGTTCACCACCATTCATTGTCGTTCCGCCATGCCTGGCCGGGTGCCAAGCGTCAGGTTTGACCACTAGCTCGCCAGCCTCTTCATTCGCTCCCCTCCCAATCGCAGCACGTCGTTCCAGTCCTTGAAGCCCATCGGCGGGTATTCGGTCTCGATGATGCGTTCAGGCATCGCGTAGGCCTCGATCGCGCTCGCGGCGCCGATCTCGCCCGCTATGTCATTGTCTGGGAAGAGGACGACCCGCCTCACGTAATCAGGTATCGCAACCTGGTGCAGACGGTCGCTGCCCAGCGTCGCCCATACCGGAATGCCGAACAGGATCATCGCCGAGAGCGCGGTCTCGATGCCCTCGGCAAGACCAAGAACGAATGTCGCTGGAGCGAGCATCACGGCGGCGCGATCGGGCCGCCCGAGCATCATCCTTGGATCGGACAGGTCGCGGGCGCGTCGTGCGTCATCGCGGTCGAAGAAGGTCCGCTGGATCGCCACGAAGCGCCCTTCGGGGTGGGAACCGCCGTCGTGCAGCGCCGCGATCATTGCGGGACGGAAATCTACCGCCTCGGCTTGGCCTAGAGGTGTGCGGGGATGGAAACGGAGCGCGCGCGGCAGAATGGCAATCCGACGGCGCCGTAAGTATAGTTCGGCCGGCGTCCCGCTGAGCGGCCGAGCATCGTCCCAAACGCGTTGCGCACGCTGGCGCCGCCACAAATCCTTTCCTATGGCTGAGGACGCCTTTGCGGCTTTCTCGACATGGTGAAGGGCATTTTCGTCGAGGCGCAGGATCTCGTGGATGACGTCACGCGTGTCGCAACCGGCGAAGCATTTGAAGAGCAGCGCATGGTCCCCGACCCGCACCGAGAGGCTCGGAGCCCGGTCGGCGTGCGCGGGGCATAGGCACATGGCCCCACCGGGCTTCCATGTGCCGCCGAGCCGTTTAACGATGTCGGAACCGATCGCCTCTAATTCCGGGCTTCGGTTGTTGCTGGTGCGTGCCATGGGGATATCCGAGCGAATGGCCCAGCCGCTTTCGGTCCCCGGGGCGAAGTCTCAACGACGGCTTGGACGGACAGGCGGTTCAGGCAAGTGCTGGCGATTGCAGGGCTGAAGCAGCCTTGAAATCATCCGGCAACCCTGCTCTCCCTCCCCTCCCGAACGGCGCTCGCGCCGCTATCCCGATCAACGCTCCGTCAATGAGCCTCGGCACCCGGAGCCGACACTGGTATCCACAGGTAGCGAAACCTGCCGGCCATGACGCCTAGATCAGAATAGTCCCGCCAGACGAGCGGGTACCGGCCAGTCAGCTGCAGAGGGACATCTCGTCCCCTGATCGTTCCGGCGCCGGCGCTGGCGCCCCATTGGAGTGTCCCGGCGAGTTCCTTCGCCTCGGCAATATCGAAGGCCGCATCGACCGTATCGGTGCGCCGGCGGGGTTGCCAATAAGCAGAGTCGTTTGAAACGACCAGAACGGCAGCGCCGTGGTTTGTCCGGCGAACGAAGGCCTCCATTCGCGCGACATCCTTGCAGACATCATGGCGCCGAATGTCATGGGCGCTCTGCTGGCGGAGTGTAAATCGCTCTCCGTTGACCTCGGCAACAAGCCCCTTGCAGAGATATTTCAACTCCAGAGCAAAGGGTCGCTCCCCAAGGAGGAGGACATCGATCGCTCCGCGCAGGTCACCGCCAAGCGGATATTCCAATCGGACCTGCTTGTGTGGTTGGCGCAAGCGCAGCTCCATGGCGAGTTCGTGCTGGAGATCGGCCTCTGAACAGAAGACCGGACGCCGCCTGGCCATTTCGGACATGATCTGGTCGATCTCGATCAAGGTAAGCTCCATAACCACATCGAGCGCGGCATCTATACCGAGCACCGTTAAGCGAGCGTAGCACGGCGAGGAATCACCATCTGGCGCAGACAGGACAAAGTGAGCCGCATGCGCGAACGGTCCAACGGCGATTGTCGCGCATGCGTTTGGCTGATGCAATGCATTGCTTCATGAACGCCCCACTCGAACTCAGAGCCCGATTTAGCGGCCCCCACATAATCATCCAGAATGGATCAATGCAGTCCGGAAGTCATTTACGGGCAAGAACTTACAATATGGCGCGTGGAGACATGAGATTCTTTCTCGCCTGAGAAAGGAGCGTGTCATGCCCATTCGCCCTAAGATGATTCCCGTCGGTTCCCGCCCGTCCGACAAGTCGGATCGGGAGCAGCTGAAATGATGGAGGGTTCGCGCATCACAGCCACCGTAAACAGGTGCAGCATGGTCGATTTTGCAGAACAGGTGCAGCGGTTGCGAGCAGATGAGTTCGGCCGGGACTTATTTACGATTCCCGCATTCGAGATGCTCCTCGATCTCTATACCTGCAGGAGTCGCCAGCCGCGTTCGCTGACCGCTCTAACAGCAGCATCGAGCGCATCGGAACGGAATTCGCAACGGATCGTCCACCGACTGGCTCAACGCGGGCTGGTCAAACTCCGACGCGATCCGAACGATGGCCGAAGGATCCTTGTCGAGCTGGAGCCGGCGGCGAGAGAATTGCTCGACCGCTTCTTTGACCGGTTGGTCGAACTCGTCGCGGTTCCGCCGGCGCGCAAGCAGAACGAGGGCTGATGAGGCGATGCAGATGGGAAAATGGGAGTTCCCTTCTTGTAGCGCCTTGCAACCATCTGGAAATCGTTGCAGAGTTTTCGCGCAGCGCGGGAAACGGCTGGGGACCGCCTGCAGGATAAACCTTCCAGGCATGGCAACGTGTCCATCCATGACGGTTGGGCGCACGCATTGGACGCTATTGCCCGCCACCCTTGGGTGGTCCTGTCATGCTGCCTTCGCTACTTTTCTGGCGTCGCCCTTTGGCGCGCTTCGCCCTCCAAACGTGCGCGTAGACCAATGTTTCGCGGCAACGGGGATGATGGCATCTGCGCGCGTGCGTCTGCACGCTATGAAGATCGCCAGTTCGAAGCCGTTTATCGAAGGGAGGCGCCGAAGCTGCTTTCCTTTCTCAAGCGGCGCATCTGGCTCGAGGAGGACAGGCATGATCTGGTGCAGGAGGCTTTCACGAGGCTGGTCGCTTCGCGATCCACCGCCGCCTTGAGCAATCCCGGGGCTTATTTGCAGGGCATTGTTCGACATCTCCTGGCCGATCGCGTGCGCGCCTGGACCAAGGCACAATCCTTCGATCCCGTGGTATATTCGGCCGGCGAGGAGATTGCCGGGCCGGACGCCATCGCGGAAATGAACGAGATGCGGCACCGCTATCGACTGGCTGTCGAGCGCCTCCCGCCAAGGACGAAAGAGGTATTTTTGTTACATCGCGCTGAAGAACTCGGGTATAGGCAGATAGCCGAACAACTCGATATCAGTATCCGGACCGTGGAGTGGCATGTGGCGGAGGCCATTGTGCGCATTGGCAAGATTATCGGAAATGCCCATGGCTGAAGATGAGATGCCGGAGGCTATGCCGAGGATGGACCAGCAGATGCGTGAGGCATCCCTGTGGTTCGCCAGGATGCGGGGTCCTGATGCTGAGGAGTGGCGCGCCCAGTTCGAGCAGTGGCTCGCCCTCGGGGCATCGCATCGAGGCGCATACAACGAAGCCGGCGAGATATTCGCATTGGGGCGCTTCATGGCGGCTCAGGACGAAGAGCAAACCGGTGAAGCCAACGACAATGAAGAGAGCGGACGCGCTTGGAAATGGGTGGCAATCGCAGCCAGTCTCCTCCTGACCGTCGGTATCGGAGGATGGATCGCAAAGGTGGAGTTACCAGGGGCTGGAGACGCTCCGGTTCAGGTGGCACAGCCCAAGGTTGATCAAGCGGTCGAGCGCCAGCACTATGCGACGCTGAACGGTTCCCGAAGGACGGTGCGGCTCGCAGATGGTTCGTCGGTCGATCTCGATCCCAACAGTGAACTCCTCACGAGCTTCAGCACTGGTCGGCGCGAGTTGAAGCTCGAACGTGGTCGTGCCCGCTTTGATGTTGCGCATGAGACGCGCCCCTTTGTCGTCCTAGCTGGTGGAGGAAGCGTGACTGCACGCGGGACGATCTTCGACGTCAGTCTAGATCGCTATGAGCGCGTAACCGTTAGGCTGCTGCGCGGTGCAGTCGACGTCGAACGCCCCAGCACTATCAAGGGAACGACCGGCCGGACAGCCGTGGCGCGTCTTGAACCGGGCGAGACCCTCAGCTTCGCGGCTATCACGCCGACCGTGCTTCGATCCGCGCCGGGAAGAGCCGAGCTTCAGCCTATAGCCCCGCTACCGGCCATCTCGGCCGTGCGTGAGTATGAGCGCACGCCCCTCGCTGCGGTCGTGGCCGAAGCCAACATGGATTCTACAGCCGCTATCCGTCTGGGCGATCCGAGTATCGGGACGTTGCGCGTTAGCGGCCGATTCCGGGTAAATGATGCCGATCAGGTCGCCGACCGACTTGCAACTCTGTTCGATCTTGAAGTCGAAAGGACCAAACCGGACGAGATCACGCTGCGGAAGCGATAACCGAAAACTTTTTTGTCCCTTACCCCGTAGGTTGCAGTTTTGTTGCGATGCTCCCTGAAAATCTCGCCAAATTGTCGGGAGTTTCGAAGGGGGCAAAAGATGGTTCGAATGGGGTCTCGGTTTCGGTGTGCGCTCCTTGGCGCGGGGGCGATCGGTACGCTCGTGCCGGTCGCCCCCGCCCTTGCCGCGGCGGAGCGTCGCATCGAGTACAACATCGAGGTCGGGAACCTGGGCGAAGCCCTGAAGACAGTCAGCCGCCTGTCGGGGAAGGAGATCATCTTCAACTCCGAAGCGGTGCTCGGAAAGGCAGCTCCCAGACTGCATGGAACCTTCAGCGCTGACGAGGCGGTTCGAGCGCTCCTGGAAGGAACGGGGCTGACAGCTCAGTTCCGAAAGGATGTCATCATCATCCGGGGGCGATCGGATCCGTCGGGCCAAATAGCTGAAGGTCCGACAGAAACGTCCGATATTATCGTCACTGGATCACGAATCCGAGGTGGAGAAGCAACATCCCCGGTAATCAGCGCCACGCGCTCCGATATAGAGCAGCGAGGATTTTCTGATCTCGGAGCATTTGTACGTGTTTTGCCACAAAATTTTGGTGGGGGCCAGAATCCGGGGGTATTTTCAGGTGGTGGCCAGGGGGGCAGCACCAATCTGAACTCATCATCGAACCTCAACCTGCGTGGCCTCGGCCCCGATGCGACGCTCACGCTCTTGAACGGGCATCGAGTAGCTTATGACGGCGTCACTCAAGGCGTCGATATCTCGGCAATCCCTGTTGCCGCGATTGAGAAACTCGAAATAGTCCCTGATGGCTCGTCAGCACTCTATGGTTCAGATGCGGTTGGAGGCGTTGCTAACATCATTCTCCGCAGAAGATTCAATGGGCTGACGACATCTGCACGCGTCGGCACCACGACAGACGGCGGCGGAACCCAACAACAGTATAATGCCGTTTCGGGCACGAACTGGCGTGGAGGAGGTATTCTCGCAATAGTCGATTATCAGCGTTCGACCGCAATTACCGCGCGCCAGCGATCCTTTGTCACCGGACTTGACGACTCAGCCACACTTGTCCCTGGCCAAAAGCAAATCAGCGGCGTTGTCTCCGGGTTCAACCAACTGCTCGACGGCGTTCGCTTTAACTTTGATGGACAGTATAGCCGCCGGTCATCGTCTATCACGTTACCTTATTCTTTGAACCTCAACGCTCTAACCAGTGGCAGTGTCGTTAACAGCAAAGCCGAGACGTTTAGCCTAAACCCATCACTCAACGTCGTGCTTCCAAAGGGATGGGAACTGACGGTCAATGGCGGCTATGGCGAAAGCACAACGAATGCCCCAGGATCCGTTTATCAGCGTGGCGTGCTCACCACTCGACGAGAAGTGCGATACCGCAATACCATCGCAGACGTCGAAGCGTTCGCCGAGGGCCCGTTGGCTCGACTGCCCGGCGGAATCGCTCGCCTGGTCGTCGGCGGCGGATTTCGAGAGACCGGACTCAAAGCCAATAGCAGCCAGACTGAGGGAACCACGACCAGACCGATTTTCGATTTCGATCGAAAGCACAAAGTTTCCTTTGCATTCGGTGAGCTTTCTTTGCCGTGGGTCGGGCCAGACAACGCCCTCTCATTCATATCGCAGTTCAAAACGACGGTGGCAGTCCGCTACGAGAACTATCAATCGGTCGGCGATTTCGTCGCCCCACGTCTTGGGGCAATCTACGTTCCGTTCCCCGGCGTCACCGCCAAATTCAACTGGGGCAAGTCGTTCAAGGCACCAACGCTCTACAGCCAATATCGCGGATATCAGGCGACGTTACTACCGGCGGGCTATTTCGGCCCTGGTCCAACAACAGACGGTGCCACAATTCTGTACACGGGAGGGGCCAACTCAAGCCTGAGGCCCGAGCAGTCCGAGAGCTGGACCGCTACGCTTGCGTTCGCGCCGAGTGCCATACCGAAGCTCAGGCTAGAGGCCAGCTACTATCACATTAACTACAAAGATCGCGTCGGTACGCCGATAACGTCTCTCTACGGCGCCCTTACAAATCCGATTTACAGCCACCTCGTGAACGCAAACCCATCGGCCGCCCAGATAGACGCCCTCACGCGAGGAGCACTGTTTGGTCTAGAGAATTTCACGGGCGCGCCCTACGATCCCACGTCCGTCTATGCGATTGTCGAGAATGTTTCCCAAAACACCGCCCGTCAGAAGATCAGCGGCTTCGATCTGTCCGCGGCATATGAGCTCACGCTGACAGACCGAGATATTCTGAACGTTTCAGCATCCGCCACATATATTAAAAGCAAACGCCAGTTACTCGTCGGCACGCCTTTCGCAGATGCTGCCGGGACGATCTTCAATCCGCCTCACTGGCGAGCACAGGGGGGCGCGAACTGGCAACACGACCAACTGACTCTATCCGGCTTTGCAAACTATGTCGGCGGCACTCTCGACAACCGACTCACTCCCCTCGTGGACGTGGGATCTTTTCTGAGCGTTGACTTCACCGCTCAGTGGCGAAGCCCAACAAGATCCGGCCCCTTCCAAGGGATTGACGTCATTTTTTCGGTGGGCAACGCGTTTAACGAACGACCAGCTTCAACCCGCACGACAAGCACGAGCGATCCGTCTTTCGATACCACGAACTACCCTGCAAATGGTCGGACGGTCAGCATCATGCTCCGGAAAGCGTGGTGAGCTGTGCCTTCCAAAATATCGGCCCTCGCCTTGGCGGCGATGTCTCTTACCTTGGCTCAGTCATCTGACACGGCGCGCGCGGCTGCACCTTGTGCCGATGTCGTTCCGCCAACGGGTGCCGTGAGTGTCTCCGCCAAGAGAGAGGTGCGCCCTGAAGACCTATTGGGGCTTCGCGATATCGGCCCCTACGAGGCCATAGGCCCGCTTTTCACCATCTCACCAGATGGCAGTTCGGTAGTCCTGCAACTAAGGAAAGCAGACGCCGGATCGAACAGTTACTGTCAGGCGATCATGATCGTTCCCTTGTCCGGCGCGCGCCCAATTGTTGTGGACCAGGGAGGCGACCTGATCCGTGCGGAGATCGTCGGGGTCGCCGATCTGACCGTCGGCAGTGGGATCTCTGAAATCATTACACCCTTATGGTCTGCAGATGGCCAATGGGTTGCGTTCCTTAAGAAGGAAGACGGTCGAGTGCAGGTCTGGAAAGCCCGGTCTGATGGCACTGGCAGCGAGCCACTGACCAAGAGCCAGTCGGACGTCGTTCGCTTCGCGCTGACGCCTGATGGCGGTTCGCTCGTGTTCGTCACTCAGCCGGAAATCGCGCGTCAGAGAATTGCCGTCCAGCGAGAAGGTCTTGGCGGGTTCCACTATGATGACCGCTTCATCCCGATTGCAGACAGCAAGCCTCAGCTGCCTGGAACATTGACAGAAAGCGTAGAAGCACTCGACTTGGCGACAGGGTCAATCCGTCCGGCCACGGACCCCGAACGCGCATTGCTGTCGCTACCATCGTTGATGCGGCCCAAGTCAGCTGGATACATCCCGATCGATCGACGCAGCCGCCAAGCGTGGGTCGAAGCGGCAGGCGGCAATTTCGCGACGCCGGATACAACCGTCAGATATCAATCTTCAACCGGGGCTGTCATCCCCTGCGCGAATGCGCTTTGCTCTCAAGCCCGCGCGCCGGCCTGGCTGACGGGCAATGGAAGCCGGGTCATTTTCCTCCGTCGAGAAGGCTGGGCGAATGGGACAACTGGAATATACGAATGGGTTCCCGGGCAAAGCGCGCCGAAGCGCATATTGCAGACCACTGACTATCTTGCAGATTGCCGCCCAATAGCCGATGCGCTGCTCTGCCTACGAGAGGCGGCTACCGAACCGCGACGCCTCGTTCGAATCGATCTTCAGACGCGCAAGGTGACGACGATCTTCGACCCAAATCCCGAATGGGCCAAGTTGTCATTCGGCCGAGTCAGGCGCATGAACGTGCGTAACGATTTCGGTTTGGAGAGCACTGCCGATCTGGTCTACCCTGCCCAATATCGGGCGGGACAGCGATACCCAGCGATCGTGGTGCAATATGTGTCGAGGGGCCATTTGCGCGGGGGCGTTGGCGATGAATACCCGATCCTAGCTCTCGCGGCCAAAGGATATGCGGTTCTCAGTGTCAACCGCCCTCCTCATCTTGGGCTTCTCGCGGGGGCCGGCAACCTGATCGCGGCCGAGCGGACTAATTTGCAAAACTGGGCGAACCGGAAGAGCATTCTTTCCTCGATAGAGACGCCTCTCCGGGAACTGATAGCGGAGGGTCTGATCGATCCGAAGAAAATCGGGATCACGGGCCTGAGCGACGGGGCGACTACCGTGCAATATGCGATGCTCCATAGCTCGATGTTTGCAGCGGCGATCATGAGCGGCTGTTGCTGGGAGCGAAATCAGGGTGCTTTGCTTGGCCCTCAGATAGATCGCACCTTCAGCCAGGTCGGATATCCCAACCTGCTCGCCTCGGCGCCTGAATTCTGGCGTCAAATTTCCATTGTGGAGAATGCGCAGGCCATTGGCATACCTCTCCTGCTTCAGGCGGCCGACAGCGAATATTTGAGCGCGCTTGAGGCCTATACGGCCTTGCGTCAGGCGCACAAGCCGGTCGACCTTTTTGTTTTTCCGAACGAATTCCACAACAAGTGGCAGCCGGCACATCGATTGGCAATATATCGGCGAACGCTCAGATGGTTTGACTTCTGGCTAAAGGGTGAGGTTCCAAGCGGCGGCGAGGATGCAAAAGAGGTTCAATTTTGGAGGGACCTTCGCGCAGGTCAGCTTGGAGCGGAACAAGGCCCGCTGGGGAGTGTCAATTGAGCGCCGGGCCGGTCAGTATTGGTGCGCCCGCATCCCTGGTCAACCAGCCGTCGATCCACGCCTCGGTATCCAGCAGAAGGAGGAGACGCACATAGGTCGCGTCTCTGCCCAGTCGTTCAGGCGCCAGTGCAGCATCGACGGCTGCGATATCGACGATCCCGTTGCTGGCCAGCCTGCCGGTCAACAGCCGATCCCTCACCAACTCCATATTCGACCGGAGGATCTGGATTGCGAAGGCATCGGGACCGCCTTTGGTCTGGCGGCGCAAAATGTTCGTGGGTATGCGCGATTCAAAGCCACGACGGGCGGCGGAGCGGTCTATCCCACCCTCACAAGCAACCCAGGTCGGGATGCGCAACGTCGCTTCGACGACCGGCTGCGACAGCAGCGGAGCGACCGAGGTGAAGGGAAGGCCTCGATCATAGCCGTGAAGATATTGCTGCGCACGAGTGATCATGGCGATGTGTCCAGCCTTGCCGGGAAGCGCATCAGGCGGGGCTGCGAGCCAGGGATGATCGGGACGCTTGCCTCTCAGCTCTGCGAGGCAATCAGCGTGAAGGAAAGACCCATCGTTTCGCCATTCGTACTTCCTGCACCTCCGGCTCAAGAAACGAAGCGCATGTCCAGCTACTTCCAAAAGGCTGGTCTCGGTGATCCTTGCGATGTCACGGATCGTATCGAACAGCCCCGACGATATCCCTTCGGCCAGAAAGCGGTCGATGACCGGCCGGACCGAATGGGTCAGATAAAAGATGTTGTCTCCCCCAGCCCCGGTCAGAAACAGGTCCGCTCCTATGTGATCGGCATGTCTGATTATCGCCGCATCAAAGGCGATCATCGGTGTTCTTGCACCGGGTCTGGGCAAGTGCGCCACGGCAGATGTCAGCACGTCCGCGTCTTCAAGGCAATAGTGGAAGCAGGAAAGACGGAGAGACAGGCTCTTACAGAGCTCGCGAGCGTAATCGGTCTCGTCGCCGCGTGGGTCGGCGGTGGCCATTGTGACGCATTCGCGGTCAATTTTCGGGTCCAAGCAACTCGCGACAATCGAAGAGTCGAGCCCTCCGGACACGGCTAGCAGGACCTTTGAGAAGCTCGACGACCAACCACGAGTACACTGCTCGACGGCGCGCCGAAGCCGATCAATATGTGGCTGAGAATCTTCCTTCCCACCCCGATCGACAAACTGCCATGGCGACCAGCAACTGGTCTGCCCGCATCCGTTCGCATCGACCCGCGCCACTGAGCCAGCGAGAAGATCGGCAACACCCCCCAAACCGGTTCGCACCTGCGCGAGATCATCCGCGTAGAGCAGGTTCGCCACGCCGTCCCAGTCGATCGACGGACGGACCAGCGTAAAGCCAAAAAGCGTCTGCGGGTCCGAGGCGAATGCGACAAGCTGCTCGTGAACCGTGTAGCAGCAAGGCAATAGGCCGGAGGGGTCTCGCATGACAATGACCGCATCGCCATCCGTCCATATGGCGAGATATGCGCCCCAGAAGCGGGCGAGCAGGGTTCTCATCGGATCGGCCAGGATGGAGGCACCCAAAGACGGCTCTAATTTATCAAGGGACGGCCCTGAGCCGAAGCGATGAAACAAGTCACCTACGATTATGACGCGACCGCGGTCGATTTTGATCGGTGCCCGTCCGCCCGAAGTCAGGCTGGCGACATTAGACCCGCCGCGCTGCACGTGCATGCCTAGCCGCGCCGCAACGTCCTCGACCATCCCTTTGTCAAGAACTCCGGCTCGGGCAACCAATATGAGATACTGCAACGCCATCAGGCTGCAAATATCGGCGTGAAGCAGCGAACCCGTTCCAACGTATCGTTGAGAACGAGACCGCTGGATTGAACCCATGCGTGCGCCGAGAATGGATCCAGAGTCACCCCGATTACGAGGGTAGCCCTCACGCCACTTGCCTTACACATCCGCGTGAAAGCAATTGATCGAGGCAGACATTGGTCCCGCTGCCTAAATATCCCGGCGGTAGCCCGAAATGCCGTCGCGATGCGTGTCAACCGTGCATCGGCTGCCTCGCTCCTATCAGGAAGCTGAGAAGGTGTTGGTCCCAGAAGATCGGCAAGGACCTCTACCATAGGTCGCGTGCGAATGCCCAGCCAGGCCTTTAGCTGATAGACTGCAGCGCGAGCAGCATCGACCCGATGACGTCGCATTGGTTCGAGCGCGATGAGTTCAGAGCTAGCTGGTACAATCGTGGAGGGACGGCGACCGCCACGTGGTGCTGTGCAATCGGTCACCACGACACCCGTTGATCTCAGGCGCCCGAGGTCGAGTTGATCTCGTTCTTCTGCAGGCTCGCAATTCCACAGTCTGAGAAATGCCGAGCCAACTTCCTCGGGAAGCATGAAATACCTATCGGCCTGAGTATCCAAGAGAATAATGCGCCCCGTGCAACTGCAGCAATAGATGTTCTCTCGGATTGTGAAGTCCATGTGCCTTCTCCGGTAGCGGACGCACACTGTGGGGCGTGCGTCCGCATCGTTTCAGTCGTCGGCGATCCCGGGGCCGGTCAGATCCCGACCGTTCTGGTTATCGAAGATGACCGACTGGCCGCCCTTGGTGGCTTCGGTCGCGACGCCGAGATCGATCAGCGCATCGATGTTGTGATCGTCATTCCGTTCCATGACACACTCCTCATCAACTGCCGCGTGAATGGCGGCAATTTAGAGTAGTGCCATTCTGAACTCACGTGGTGCGAATATATCGCGACAGGTTGGCGCGATATTCTGCGGTAGACGGCGGAGAGGTCGTTCGCGACCAGCGGCCACTGGGACTCCTTTATTAAATGACTGAATTTATTTAGTTATTCTGATGCCTGCCCCATTTGGATAATATGCTGTTGACGGCATATTTTCCTCAAGTGGTAGGCTTCTATTCTCCTTCGCAAAGCTTTTTGAAAATCCGCGACTTGAGGGCGCGTGAGAGTCGAAAGTTCCCTTTCGGCAATCTTCGGTTCGACGGCATCTGCAATTCTCGCGTAGTGGAGTCGTTCGTTCAATCGACGGACATGGATTGATGCTTGGTTATTTCCTCCTGCATCAGCCAGTGATGTAAAGATTTCCATTGTTCGCGACGCGAAAGCCACCGCGGAGGAATCCTCAACCATGTTGGAATATTGCTGAAGGGCACGTCGCAGCGCAGGTTCTCTCAGACCCGAGATACACGCCATTATCAGCTGCATATGCCACTCGAGGAGCTCAATGAGCTCGGCTGGCTCGATGATCGGAACCAAGAATCCCCCATCTGCATGGTGCATGAAAATCCCCTCGCCGACGAGGATAAAGGCAGCCTCGCGAACGGGGGTCTTGCTTGAGTGATGCCGGTTGGCGAGGTCCTGGATGTCGATCCGTTTGCCCGGAACGAACTGACCGGCCAGGTAGTCGGCCTTCAGCCCAAGATATACACGCTCCTGCAATGGAGGGTCCATTGCCGACATCATAGTCCGGCTCCTGCCGGGACCGGAGGACTCGCCCACGCCGGGGTGAGAGCCTGGGTCAGGTGATCCAAATTTCGCTGCGCAATCATCTCGATGCACATGCGCTCAAGATCGCTGAGGTCTCCCATTGCCAACTGCCGTGGAAAGCACATCTTCTGCCCCGCGAAGAGCAGAGGAATGAGGATGTGGCCGGTCGAGAGCCCCAGTTTGTAGGCGCAGACAAGATGATCATCGAGCCGCGAACGGGGATTGCCGGCTTCGATTTCACGAAGCCAACGCACACCCATGCCGAGCTCGCGCGCCAGATCGCGCTGCGTCAGGCGCCGTTTCTTCCGTGCCTCTTCAATCTGCCGCCCCGATTGCACCTTCACATACAGGATCGGACTTTCAGCAACGGAAGTCGCTATCAAATGCGACATATCCGCGTCTCCTTACGGGAGATTCCGCCCGCCAAGGCATTTCCGTAAGGTCGAACGCTAAGGTGTACTTACCACTAGTGTCAATATGGAACCTCGGCCAACTTGTCGGGATTTATCCAGCAAGATCATGGGTATCCCGGATAGCAGGCGTTCTGGCTCCCGATTGTAGAGCGCGATCAAACGCGCGCAACAGCGCCGACTGGTCGGCCGTGGTGATCTGCCGGAGCGCCAGGATGTAGATCATGCCGAGGGTCGGCGCCCGGCCTTCCGCCATGTGACCCTGGACGCGTTCGGTAATGCTTGTGGCGATATTCCAGAGTTGGTGCGACGCCCCGACATGATGCTCCTCACTTCCACCAAAGCCGGCGAGTTCCGGCTCCTTCAGTTGGTCGGCAATTATGCTGGGTGGTAGGGTATTCAGATGTTCGATCGCCACGTGAAGCGTGGTTCCCCAGGCGATCAGCGAGCGCGTAACGCGAATCAGATGGCAGTGGGAATCGATCAGGACGTCAAGGCCTGCGGATGAAAGCCGGAGTTTGAAGCTGCGTCGTGCTCGACCCATTGCCTGTCTCTCCTGCCTGACTAGTGCGCCGGCACCCGTTCGCGAACCCGAACAGGTGCTTTTGCAAGACGAACGGAGGCAAAAGCGGCATTATAGTGCCGCTTTACGCCAAATCTGATCGTCTCGACATTCCTCGACTTCATTCGATCCGTTCTGCTCTATCTCTTCTTTGTTGCGCCGCTTCGGCACTTCAGTGCCCTGCCTATTGCGGCAGTCGTTCGAGACCGCCATTGCTGTGAACGCACCGGATTGGGGGAGGTCTAGAACCTAACTCCAGCTCCACCGTCCGGACCATCCAAACCCCAGACCCGAGCGCCTTGCGGCGCCATGAGGAGACGCGTGCCATGGACTTTCCATGCTCCCCGCCCATGCTTGCAGCAGTCCTTCTGCATGTCATCGGCGCCAATCCCGCCAGCGGCCAGAGCTATCGTCCCGACGCGGAAGCCTATCCTTGCGCCCGTACCGCCCAACTCGCGGTCGTCCAGGGCGAGACCGGCTTTTCGATCCGCGAAAAGGCCGACTCTGTCCCGCCTCCCCCTGCGGCGACACCGGCGCCTCTGTCGGCGGCGATCAAGCTCGGAAACTCGCTCACTCTCGACAGGCGAATTTTCGCGCGCACCTCCCTCGTTCGTCCGGAGTCCTCCGATGTCCCGCAGCGGTAAACTGATCCTGGCTGCGCTACTTTGCGCGTCGGCTCCCGCCAATGCGCAAGAGAACAGCGCCGAGCCGCTCACGGCGGCCGCCGCGGAGGCTCAGCGTCAATTGCGCCAGACCTTCACCAATCTGACCTTCGAGGACTTCGGTCCGGCGCCTGTCAGTGGTCCGATATATCAGGCTATTGCCGGTGGACGAGTCATCTATTTCGCGCCGGAGAGCCAGCATCTGCTCTTTGCGGCGATCTACGACAAGAACGGGGTCAACCTGACAGCGCTGGCGCAGGATGCGAGCGCCAGGAAGCGCCTCAGCGCGATCAATCCCGCAGAGGCCCTTGTGATAGGGCCTGCAGGCGCGCCCAAGGTCATCGAGTTCACCGATCCCGACTGTCCCTATTGCCAGGCGCTCGAACGCTTCTGGCTGGCTAAGGAAGCCGAGGGGAAACCAGTCCAGCGCCTCGTCTACTTCGTGAGCGGTATTCACCCGCAGGCGGCAGCGAAAGCCGAGCATATCCTCTGTTCCCCGGACAGCCCAGCGGCCTTCAAATCCGTCTACTCCGGTGCTCAGCCTGCCACGCTGCACAAATGCCGTCCCGGCGCAGAGAAGGTCGCCCGCGACGCCGAAACCGTCCGCAAGATGGGCGTCTCAGGCACGCCGACGCTCTTCGTCAACGGCAAACTCGTTTCGGGCTTCCAGCAGGCCGAACTCGAAGCGTTCCTCGAGACCGAAAGCCGGAAACCCAAGCCCAGTCCCTGAAGGGGCGGCCCCAACGACTTTGGCGGATCTCGCACGCGCGCGGCGAATGCAGTGCCGACGAGGGACCGGGATGCCGGCGGCAGCGCGCCTCCAGGGGCCGTCCAGCGAAGCCGCCGGCCGGACACGACCACCGATCGGTACCGGCAAGCATGATCTGGACGGCTCTGGTGACCACAAGGAGACTGAATATGTTGACTTTACTTCGGGGAAGGACGTTCCGCACGATCGACGCGGCCGTCCTTTTCCTTCTGGCCGCGATCGCCGGCACGAGCGTCGCCCACGCCTTCCAGGCGCCGGCCGCCGGCGACCTTGGTTACGATATTTACGACATCGTCGTGAACCAGGGCGTGAAGGGACCGCTCGGCTTCGTGGGTGGCGTTGCCGCCTTCCTGTTCGGCGTCTCGCGGCTCTTTTCGAACATCATGATCGGCATCCCGACGATCGTGGCGGCGGTCTGCCTCATCAAGGCGGATTCGATCCTCCAGACCTTCGGCATGCTGATCTGAAGACAGGTCGGGTGGCCGGTCCGCCGGCGCCCGTCCACCGGAACGGAAGGTGATGGTCGCCTTCCGAAGACCACGCTCAGCAGCGTGGTGAAGCAAGGGAGAAGGGCGTGGACGAACGACTTCCGCAGTTCCTGCACCGGCCGGTCCAGATCCTCTGGTTCGACAGTCAGGAGTTCATCGTCGTGATGAGCGTGATCTTCGTCGCGGTCATCGTCGGCGGAATCATCGGCTGGTCGCTCATCGGCGCTCTTCTCCTCTTCATTCCCTGGAAGCGGACCAAGCCGCGCGGCTTCATCCCGCACCTGGCCTGGCGATGGGGCCTTGCCCGCTTCCGCAACTATCCGGGTCCGACCCAGACCCGCTTCTTCGAGTAGGCGAGATGGCACATCCATTCCGACGCAAGGCAGCGGCCGACATGATCGGCGACACGCGCCCGAGCTGGCACCTGCATCGCTATCTGCAGGGATCGGCCAACCTGTTCGAGGAGAACCGGCTGCTCAAGGTGGCGATCGCCGGCTTGTTCGGCATCACCGCGGTGCTCGGCACGCTCATCTACACCTCGAATCAGAACACGCGCACCGTGATCGTGCCCTTCGGCGCAGACGGCGACCTCTATGTGACGGGGAACAAACCGTCGGAGAGCTATCTCCGCTCGATCACGTTCAACATCGTGGGCCTCGCCGGCACCTATTCCGCTTATTCGGCGGACCGGCAGTTCCAGGAACTGCTGCGGATCGCGCATCCCAGCGCGTATAATGGCCTGCGCGACAGTCTGAACCGGCTGCTCGATGAGCTTGGCAACAATCCGACGCTCTCGATCGCGACCTATATCCGCGGCGACCAGCCCGTCACATGGACGGGCAGCGAAATCCTCGTGCCCGTCGAGAAGGTCCGTGTGATCGGCGGCGTCATCCGCAAGTTCCGCGGCAATCTGCGCATTCGCTACGCGCTCGAGAACGGCCGCTTCTGGCTGACTGCCCTCCAGGAGGAGAATTTCAGTGCCGATGTCCGGTAACCGCGCGAGGCTCGCTTGCCTCGCGGGGGCGTTCGTCGCGTCCCTTCCCGCTTGCGTTCCCGCATTCGCCCAGTCGATCGCGGCACTGCCCGATCAGACGAGTCGCATCCGGCTCTCCAATCGCGACGTCAATCATGTCGTGTGCGTCGGCGGCGACATCGAGGACGTCAAATTCTCGGCCGAGAAGGGCCTCGCGGTCGAACGCGGTGGATCTGACGCATGGATCAAGTTCCTCGTCCTCGAAACCGAAGATCCGGGCGCGGCGCCAGGCGACATGAAGACGCGCACCTATGTGACGACACCGTCCGAATTCTTCGTCTCGTGCAACGGCGCAATCTATCCGCTCTACACCGAGCCCGCCGACATTCCGGCCCAGACCGTGACGCTGGTCCCCGGCGGGGCACAGCGCGCGCGCGCCAATGATGCGCTTCTGGGCCCGTTAGTGGAGGAAGAGCGGGCTGTCGGGATTGCGCTTGCGATCCTGCAGGACCGGGTGCCCGCGTCGTTCTCTGAGGTGGCACCGTCCCACGACAGGCTCACCCTTGCCGACCTTCCCACGGCGTCGCTCAGCGAACGGCGGCGTCTCGAAGTCGAGGGCGCCGGGCTTTCGGTCAGTGAATATCTGGTCCGCACCAGCGTCGCGATCACGCTCGATGAACGCGACTTCCTCGATGCGGCGCTTGGGGCCGACATCTTTGCCATCACGATCGACCGACTGACGCTGGGTCCCAATGAGACGGCTCGGCTGATCGTCGTTCGCCGGAGTGTCCAGCCATGACAGCGCCCGAAGAGAAACCTCAGGGAGAGGCTGGCCCGTCGGCCCGTCAGGGTGGCGACGTCAACGAGACGGCGAATCTCCCGCGCCCGGCTCTGCTCGATCTGCCGGCGCAGTGGTCGAAGCTCAGTTCCAACCAGAAGTTACGCGCCAAGCAACTGGGTGTCGTATCGACGATCGCACTGCTTGGCCTCGGTCTCTACACGGCGAGCACCAGCGGCCAGAAGGAGGCGCCCAAGGCGCCCCAGGCTTCCAATCTCGACATGGGCGCGGGTCTTCGCGGCGACAGCCTCGAGGTGAAGCTGCGCGGCGATCTCCAGAAGATCCTCGACGGACAGACGCTGCTCGGAGACCGGGTGACTGCGATCGAGGAAGGCAAGGTGGTCCCGGGCGCCGCCGACACCGGCCACGCCCAAAGCGCGAGCGGCGACGGAGACCTTCCGCCTGCCCTACCCGGCGAGGCCCCCGCCTACCCGCCCGCTCCTCCCGACGCCAGGGGCGCAGCCGACGAAATCCCTGCGCCGCCTACTGCTCCGGCGGCACCACCCGCGCCGCCCACGGAACGGCAGGTTGGCGCGATCGGTGCGGCGACCGCCACGCAAGCGGCGGAGGGAGGCGCGGGCGGCGGGGCCGCGTCAAAAAAAGGGAAGCGGACGATCTATTTGCCACCTGGTTTCATGAAGGCGCGGCTGCTGACCGGTATCGACGCGCTGGCAAGCCGGGACGCGACCAGTAATCCCGAGCCGATCATCGCCCGGGTCCAGGCGCCCGCCGTGCTTCCGAATGAGGTGAAGGCCAATCTCGCCGGCTGCTTCGTCATCGGCAACGCGACCGGCAGCCTCGCCAAGGAGCGGGTCGAGATCCAGCTCGTCTCGATCTCGTGCGTCGATTTCGAGAGCCACGCGGTGGTCGACCAGGCGATCAAGGGCTTCTTCGTCGATGCCGATGGAAAGAAGGGGCTGTCCGGGAAGGTCGTGACCCGCGCCGGCGCGACGCTTGCGCGCTCGTTCATCGCCGGGACGATCGCCGGCATTTCGCAGTCGGTCGAAGGTACGTTCGGGAGCCTCTCGACCTCGGCGCTTGGCAGCGTGCGCAGTCTCGACGCGGGCGATGCCGTCAAGTCGGGCGTTGCCGGCGGGCTCTCCAAATCATCGGACAAGCTCACCGATTTTTATCTCGATCTCGCCCGCCAGGCCGGCCCGGTGGTCGAAGTCGGCGCGGCCAAGGATGTCGTGGTCGTCATCCAGGAAGGCCTCGCCCTCGAGATCAAGCCGTCGGTCGGAGCCAAATTCTGATGCGACGCTCCCCCATCTTACAGGAGGTTCCGCCATGCTCTTGCTGGCCCACCAGTCTCTCCATCGGTCTCTGCTCTCGCTCAGCCTGCTCGCGGGCTTGAGCGGATGCGCGACGGTCGGCTCGATCATGTCGCCCTATTCGGAGAAGTTCGACTGCAAGAACAGCGACCACGGCCAATGCATCCATCCCGATCGGGCCTATGCGGATGCGGTTGCCGGCGTCACCTCGAAGTCGGACCCCAAGGTTACCAATGACCGTGCCATGCTGCGCGGGCAGGACGCCGACCGAGCGGTTTCCCGATCGCGCGGAGGAAGCGCGGGCAACGCCTATGGAAGCTATCGCGACAGTGTTTATCGTGAGCTGAAAGGCCTGATCGAAGCGCCGGTCACGCCGATGCTCAAGCCCGCGCAGACCGTCCGGACGCTAATCCTTCCCTATGCCGATCGGCAGCGCCCGGATCGGCTCTACATGCCGCGCTATGTTTATTCGGTGGTCGACAAGCCGGTCTGGGTCGTGGGCGGCGCACTTGTCGCCGCACCGGATCGTGCGGCTCAGGCACCGATCCTCGGCCAGGTGCGTGATATCGCCGCACCCGATGGCGAGCCCGCACCGGCAGGGACGACTCCACCCGCACCGGCCATCGTGCCGCCGGCGCCGCAGCCATGAGTGGCCTGACTTTTAGCCGGCTGCGCAATGCCGTGCGGCGCGACAGCTTCTCCGACTATCTGCCGCTTGTGGCCTGGGAGGAGGAAACCAACGCGTTTCTCTGTATCGACGACACTTGGGGCCATGCCTGGGAGCTGGTGCCCACCGCCTATATGTTCGCGCATGTCCAGAGTGCGCTGCAGGGGTTGCTCAATATCCACTTCCCCGACGGGACAGTCCTGCAGCTCCATACCTTCGCGGATCCGCTGATCGACGACGCCCTCGACGCGTTTCTCGATCTGAAGACCCGCGACGATCCGCTCATTCAGGCTTCCGCGCGTCACACCCACGCGTATCTCAGCGAAGGGCGTCATGGCCTGAAGGCCCTGCACGGCATCCCGGTCCGCAATTTCCGCACGCTGCTGTCGATCAAGACACGCCGGCCGCTGGGCGAGGATCTGCGTCGGCAGGTCGAGGAACAATTGTCAAAGCTCGGCATCCGCCGGCTCCCGCCAGAGGAGATGGTCGCCTTCTACCGGCGCGTCTTCAACGGCGTCGCGACGCAGGCCCCTGGCGTCTTCGCCGACGGCACAGCGACAGGCGCGCCGCCGATCGCCAAGCAGATCATCGATGCAGGCCCCGATCTCGTGTTCGAGGGCGCGGAGGTTTTCCTCGGCAACCAGGTTGCACGCTGCCTGACGCCCAAGGCGCCAGCCCGGCGCATCACCGCGGAGCGCGCCAACCGTCTGATGGGCGGGATGCGCGGCGCCTCGGAGGATAGCGACCAGATCGGCGGCCCCTTCCTCTATACGCTCAATATCCTGTTCGATCATTCCCAATTCGAGATCCACAAGCGGGCGCAGATCCTCTCGGCGCAAAAGGCCGCGGGCAGTTTCGCCGTCGAGGTCGGCAAGCAGATCGAGGAGATCGGCTGGATCCTCGACGAGGCGGGGAACAGCAAGTTCGTCCGGGTCATTCCCACCATCTGGGTGTTCGGTCGCGACCGTGCCCATGCCCGCGATCTCGCCGCGCGCGCCAAGCGACTGTGGGAGGGCGAACCCCTGCCCTTCTCGATGCAGGAGGAGAGCTATCTCAACCCGACCCTGCTGGTGATGAGCCTGCCGTTCGGGCTCTATCCCGACCGCGCGACGCTGCGCCTGCTCGAGCGCGACTTCCGCATGCCGGTCAAAGCGGCGGTAATGCTGGCGCCGATCCAGACCGACTTTCGCGGCGGCGGGCGTCCGGCGCTTCTCTACACGGGGCGCAAGGGCCAGCTTGTCACGCTCGATCTTTTCGACCCCAGGATCAACAACTACAATTTCATCGTCTCGGCGGAGAGCGGCGCGGGCAAGAGCTTCCTGCTCAACAATCTCTGCCAGCAATATTATGCCTGCGGCGCGCTCATCCGTATCATCGATATCGGCGGCAGCTACCGGAAACTCTGCACGCTCTGCTCGGGCCGCTATATCGACATCGGCGAAGAGCATCTGGTGCTCAACCCCTTCGACATGGGGCTGGCGCTCGACGGCGACGACAAGCAGTCGGCCATCACCATGGCGGTCGCCATCGTCGCCGAGATGGCCAACGCCTCAACGCGCAAGGGCGTCACCACCTCGGAATGGAACCTCCTCAAGTCCGCCGTTCAATGGACGATCGACACAGGGAGGGCCGATCATGGCATTGATGCCGTGCGCGAGTGGCTCGGCACCTATCCCTCACTCGTCGAGACCGATCTCGACCGCGTCGACCACCTCGTGCCGACGTCACGCGAGCTGGCTTTCAATCTGCGGGATTTCGGCTCGGGCGGCGCCTATGGCCATTATTTCAACGGGCCGTCGACCCTCGACATCCGCAATGACGAATTCGTGGTGCTCGAGCTCGAGCGCCTCAAAGCGATGCCCGACCTCTTCAACGTCATCGTCATGGTGGTGGTGAACGCGGTCACGCAGGAACTCTACCTGTCCGCGCGTGACCGTCCCCGCTTCGTGCTATGCGACGAAGCCGCGCAGTTCATGACCCGGACTGACGGGCAGGATCTCTCGCGCCTCGCCGAGGCATTCGGCCAGGGCTATCGGCGCGCGCGCAAATATCGCGGTTCGTTCGGCATCGTGCTGCAGTCGATGAACGACCTGACGCTGTTCGGCGGGACGGGTCAGGTCATCCTCGAAAATGCCGCGACGCGGTTCCTGCTTCAGGGCTCGACCTATGATCGGGCGGTTGACAACAAGATCCTCGACTATTCGGGGTTCGTCCTCGATCTCCTGAAGTCGGTCCGCAACTCCAAGCCCAACTACAGCGAGGTGTTCATCGACTCGCCCCTGGGTCTTGGCATCGCCCGGCTCGTGGTCGATCCTTTCTCCTACTGGATCAACACGTCCGCGCCCGACGAGGTGGCCGCGTTCGAGGCCCTGTTGCGCCAGGGACTTTCACCGCTCGAAGCGATCTGCCGCCTCGCCGGCGTCGAGCCCTCGCAGATCCTGGGCGCGCGCGCCGCGTCCGGCCTCGTGGGAGCATGACCGACATGGCACGCCATACTCCTCACCCCGACCAGCTGCCACTCAACTGGTCCGACAACGAAGCCATCGAAGTCATCGTTGAGCAGCGCCTTGCCGAGCGGTTCGAAGCGGAATCTTTCCAGTGGCGCTTCCGGCTCGTGATGATCGAGACGGTGATGATGGGGCTGCTGGTGCTCGTCGCCGGGCTGTTCCTCAAGCAGCCGACGATGATAGTGCTCCGCGCTTCGCTCATCATTGCCGCGTCGTGCCTGGCGACCGGTCTCCTTTTGCTCAGCCTGTCGGCGGGCACCGCGAGGGTCATGAGCCGCCTGCGCAGGAGAAGGGGCAAATGAACGGCCTCGTGTCTTCCACGCCCTCGCAATCAGCCATCCGGCTCACCGTCAGCGGCTTCCTGCTCTTGGCTGTCCAGAGCGCGCTCTTGCTGATGTCGCCGTCGTTCGGCGGCGATGCCGGCACGCTGATCTGGTTTCTGACGCCGCTCGCATTTTCCGCCTTCGTCGCGGCCCTCATCGGCATTCCCGAGCCTCCCGAGAGGCATTGGAGGCAGCGCCATGGCCGCTGATCTGCTCCGCCGTGTTCGTCGCGGTCCTCTTCTGGTGCTCGTCACGGGCAACATGCTGGCCGTCGCGGCAACACTGCCTGCGGCCGCGCCGATCGCGGGCAGCGCCCAATCGCGCAGCACGATCGGGCGAACCTGGCCGATCGCGGAGCCAGACGCGCTCGCCGAGATCGAGGCCAAGGTCGCGACGCTGCGCAGCGACATGAGCAAGGCGTTCGGCCCGCGCGACAAATGGAGCGCTCTGAAGGCGGCGCCGCTCGGCGTCGCCGTCGCCGATCGCGTGCGCAGCGTCGTCCCCTTCTACACGCTCGACTTCGACATCACGCTCCCGGGCGGCAAGACGCTCTACCCGAAGGGCTTCGCCTTCAACCCGCTGACCTATGTGAAGCTGCCGCAGCGCCTTGTCGTCGTGCATCGCCAAGACCTTGGCTGGGCGCTCCGTAGTGCCCGGGCGAGCGACTTCATCCTGCTCTCCGCGCTTGGGGCACAGAATGGCGACGCGATCGATCTGAGCGAAAAGACCGGCCGCCCGATCTACATTCTCGAGGAGCGGGTCAAGCAGCGTCTGGGACTCACCGTGGCTCCGGTCATCGTCGAGCAGTCCGGCACGCGCCTCGTCCTCACCGAATATGGCCCCAAGAGCCGGGCTGCCGCGACCGCGGCGAAAGGAGCGACGCGATGATCGGGCGTCTTCCCGTCTTCGTCGCGGGCCTCGTCATCGGGTTGCTGATGACGCTCGCCTGGCCGAGTCAGGCCCATGCCTCCAAATGCGAGGCCGGCACGGTCTTCAACCCCATCACCAAGGTGCGCTGGACCTGCATCTTTCCGATCACGGTCGGCGGCATCCGGGTGGGGAGTTTCGACAAGCTCGACAAGGCGCTTGACGCACAATCCTCGTCCAAGCCTCTGTGCGCCTGCCGCAAGGGACTCCAGTTCTGGTTCGGTGTCAAGGTCTCCTATTGGTCGCCGAACCGGATGGTCGACATCGTGACCGAACCCGGCTGCATGATGGCGCTTGGCGCCGATCTCCTGCCGACCGGCGGCAAGCTGCAAGGCAGCCAGTCGTCGATTTCGGACGGGACGAACACCCGCAAGATGTTCGCGCAGATGCACTATTACATCTCGCCGGTCTGGGCGATGCTCGACATGTTCACCGACCTGCCGTGCCTCGAGAATGACGGCTTCGACGTCGCCATGATCACCGAGGTTCTGCCGACCTGGCAGTCGGGCACGCTCGGCGCGATCATCCAGCCCGAAGGCATTCTTTTCGGCAATCCCGCCGCCGGTCTCGCCTGCATGGGCGACAGCGCCGCGGCAGCGGCGGGCAAGGTGATCGACCCCTTGTTCTGGTGCATGGGCTCTTGGGGCGCGACCTATCCGATCGCCGGCGACATCCATTTCGACGACAGCGTCGAGGCCTGGGCGGGGCTCGCGGCGCGCGGGGTCTTCATGATGGGTCGGCTGGGCGCGCTCACCATCAGTTCGGCGGACGGCTGCTCCTTCATCCCCCAGCCCGTGTGGACCAAGTCCCGCTACAAGCTCCAGATCGTGGAGCCGGTGAAGGGCGGCAAGTGCGTCAATATCGGCAGGCCCGGCGCGCTCTGGTCTTCAGCCAAGCACGCGCCGGGCAAGGACAACGCCCAGTTCATGCTCTTCGAAAAGGTGATCTGCTGCGCCGGGATACCCGTGCCATGAACAGGTCGCTTCCGCCGTGTTCCGCGCGAGACAGCCGTCCATTCCGGAGGTCTGTTCGCCAAGGCCCCTACGGCCGATGGCTTCCGTGCGGAACCGGAGCGGCGTCGCCATGCCCCCCTGGCGGCGCCGCTCCACCCCCGGCCAGCGCGGCCGCAACGCTCCCCCGATGGGATCGGCGCTTCCTCTCCGCCTGTTCCGTCCTAGCGACCGCGCTGGCCATCCCGCTCACCGCGCCCGCAGCGGCGCAGACGATGGAAGAGCGCGCCCGGGCCGCAGCCGAAGCGTCGCGCGCAAAGAGCGGCGATAGCGACGCGCTTCAGCAAAATTATGTGACGCCGGGCCTGGCCGGGCAGCAGATTTCGACGGTCGACAACAGTCGCACGTTCGCGCCCAACATCGCCTGCCAGAAAACCGCGTCGATGCTGGAGGTGCTGGTGCAACCGGCAGGGACTGGCGATCTCGGCAAGGTCACGATCGCCCGCGACACCGATCTCGACGGAACGGTCGACAGCACGGCGAACCTTCCCGTCCCGGTATCGGGCATTTGCGCGAACGGGATCGTCTCCTGCCAGCCCGGCACCTGGAATGGGTGCAGCTTCTTCCGCTGGGATGTCGACGGGGGGCGAGCGCTCAAGCTGACCTCGGTCGACATGCCCAAGCTCGCCGGATGCTATTGCCTCAACAATAGCTGCGGCACCAACCTCGCCTGGGGCAATATGGCCTCGGTGCTGCGCGACCTTGGCGGCGGGATGATTGGCGCGCTCACCACCGCCGACCCGCGCTACGGCGTTGCCGAGGCTGTGATCGACGGCCCCTCCATCCGCTATGTGGGCGCCAGGTCGACCGCCTGCTCCGCCAATCCCGACCTTCCCCAGACCGCCTATCGCGCCAATCCCGCGACGATCGCGTCGGACGCCTATGCCGCGTCCACAAGCAATTCCGTGTTCCAGGCGCTCAAGGGGTCGGCGACCGGTACGGGCACCGCGCTCCAATATCGCCATTGCTCGATCGAGCGGCGGGTGACCGTGTTGAAGCCCGGCGCGGAGGATATCATCAGCCGAACCTCGGGCGGCTATTCCACGATACAGAACGGCTCGTCCTTCGATTTCCTGATGGGCTCACCGGCGGATAACAGCCTCGCCGGCGGAAGCTGCACGCTCATCGACTTCCGCATGACGTTGCATGTGAACGACCCCGACCGCATCGTCGACGCACGGCTTGCTCAGTTCTTTGCCGACGATTGGGCGCAGGTGCGGATCGATGGGCAGTTCATCGGCTCGGGCCCCTCCGCTTGGACTAGCCTTGGCCTTCCTCCGGGCAAATGCGAACTCAAGAAAACCTTCTACGCCTATCCGAACCTCGATCTGCGGCCTTATCTTACCGCAGGCGATCATGAGATCTGGCTGCGCGTCGCGGTCGCGGAGGGCGGCGAAGGCTTCGCGCAGGTCCATGTCGACGTCGACAACAGCTGCAAGACGCTGGAGCAGGTCGTCGATGGTTGCGGCGCGATCGCTTCCGATCCGCAATGCAAACTCGACAGCGAGCTGGTCGATGGTGTCCAGACCTGGATCAACGGCGTCGTGACCGGGCTACGCCCCCTCCCCCAGACCCGTATATTGGGCGGGCCGAGCTGCCCGACACAACTCACGCGCGACTTCTTCCTGAAGGACCGCACCTATCGCTGCGCGGTCGATGACATCGCGAAGCCCGACACGAGCCGCGGCGCCTATATCATCGACCATTCGACCGAGACGATGCTGGCCGACCGGACGCGCCAGAGCGACGGAAGCTATGCGACATCGACGCGCGCCTTCAGCCTTCCCGACCGGGGCTCGGTCGCGGCCTGCGAGCCCGTGTGCAAGACCCGCGCGGCCAAGGCCAACAGCGAGGCGGCGCCCGATGGCGTCGTGGGTGCGAAACAGAATGTGCCGACCGGCTACGACACCTTCTTCCACGCCTGCACTGCGGACAATCAATGCCCGGCAGGCCCCGGTGAGGAGGTCGTCTCCGCCTGCGGTTGCCTCGACGATTTTCCCGAAGCGGTCGTGATGATGCAGACCGTGCGCCTCGCCGGCGCCGACATGGTCTGCACGGGGAGCGTGCAATGAACGGCCTCCCGACAACGAGATATTGGTATCTCGATCCGCGCGGCGCCGCGCTCGCGCTGGTGCTCGGCATTGGTTTCGTTCTCGTCTGCCCCAGTGCCGCCAGGGCGCAGCAGATCTGCGCGGCGGATCTCAACAATAACGGCGATGCGGCCGATGAAGGTGAGCAGGCGAGCTGCCGTTCCACCACCAGCGGCGCTTGGGCTTGCCCGATCCAGGAGGTCGCCTGCGTCGCGGATGCGATGGGCCAATATAGCTGCCCGGTCGGCCCGCAATATGCTTGCCTCGTAAAGACTGAGGGTGGCGCGCCGGCCTGCTCGCCCAATCAGTGTGCCGATCTCGCGACCAATCCCATCGTGGATGAGCCGCCGATGGACGATCCAGGCACCGCGCCGGACGGCGGCGTCGATGCCGACGGCAATTGCCTGGGAAAGATCGAGATATTCTCGGGACGCGGAGTGCGGTGCCGGCCCGCCGGGCTTTCGACCACCTTCGCGAACTGCTGCAAGGACAAGGGCAAGATCGTGAAGGACGGGATGGGTTCTTCCATCTCGTCGATCGGTACCAAGATCGCGGTCGCGAAGGGCGTGTTCACGGGCATGAAGGCTGCCTATGTCGCCTTCAAGGCCGGTGCGACCGCGAGCCAGGCCGCGAGTGCCGGCGCCAATGCGCTGATCGTGGGTCTCGACCCCACCTCGATCGCCGTCAGCCTGGCGATCAACTTCATGATGGAGTTCCTGTTCGCGGGTTGCGACAGCCAAGACATGGAGACGGCGATGCTGCGCTCGTCAGGCATGTGCCACGAGATCGGCAGCTACTGCACCTCGAGCTTCCTTGGCGTCTGCCTGCAGAAGGCCCGTGGCCATTGCTGCTTCAACACCAAGCTCGGCCGAATCATCCAGGAACAGGGCCGTCCCCAGCTCAAGGCCTTCAACGGCAACCTGTGGGGCACGGCCAAGAAGCCGATGTGCCGCGGGTTCACGCCGGAGGAGTTCCAGGCGCTCGATTTCAGCAAGATGGATCTCTCCGAATATTATGCGGACATCGAAGCCCGCGCCCAATCCGAAATCCAAATCGACATGGGGGAGCGCATCGATGCGTATCTCAAAGCGGTCAATCCATAGCGCCTGCATGGGCCTGCTGTTGGGCGTGGCGACGGCCGCGCTCGCGCAGAGCTTCGCGAGTGACGCCCCTCGCGGCGCTGCGAGGCAGTCCGCCGCGGACCAAGGCCAAGCGAGCATGAACCGGCTGGAGCGCGCGGTCTCCCGCGGCAAGAACGATGCGGCGCAACTTCCCGATCCCAGGCTTCCGCGGACCGACGATCCCGCCGACCGAAGGCGCGCGTTCGACGGCCTGCACAAGCGACTTGCCGAGCCGGACATGGAAGCACGCGCTCGCGCAGCGCAGGCGCGCGGCGAGGCAAGTCTCGCGGCCGAGCGTGAGCGGCAGGCCAAGGCTCTGCGTCGGGCGCTCGGGCTAGAGCCGGCGGAAGAGCTGGCGCTCGCCAAAGCTGCGCCGCCGGTGGCCGCAGCGGGATGGGTGCCGGTCCTGTTTGTGTCCTCGTCCATGCCGATTTCGACACTGCGCAATTATGCCGTCCAGCTCGAAAAGGTTCGAGGCGTCATGGCATTCCGCGGGGTGCCCGGCGGTCTCAGGAAGATGGGCCCGATGGCGAAGCTGACGGCGCAAATCCTTAGGCTTGACCCGGGTTGCGAGGGCCCGAACTGCGTGATGCGCGACGTGCAGATCATCATCGATCCGATCGTGTTTCGCCAACATGGGATCGCCCAGGTTCCGGCGCTCGCGATGATCCCGGGCGATCCGACCCAGGCCTATTGCGAGCGCGACGAGGAAAGCCCCCGCGCGACCCATGTCGTCTTCGGCGACAGCGCGCTTTCGGGAATGTTCGAAGAATATGCCCGTCTCGGGGGGAAGGAGGAGGTGAGCCATGCTCAGGCTCTTGCTCGCGCTCGCTAGGGCGATCGCCGGCCTGTGGCCGCGTCTGCGCCGATTGCCGCGCAAAGCGGCGGTGGCGCTGGGCGCACCCGGCCCTGACGCACCGGCGCGACCCGAACGCCTGTGGCTGGCAATGCTGGTCGTCCTGCCCCCTGCGCTGTTCGCGGCGCTCGTCGTCCCGCAGGTCACTCTGGTCATGTCGCCGTCGATCGAGGCTTTCGCGGTGCACAAGAGCCCGGGGCCGATTGCACGCGGCGACTATGTCATGTTCACGCTTCATCACCCGATCGCCGGGCCAAAGCCGGTGTCCGTCACCAAGCATGCACTCTGCATGGCCGGCGACCGGCTGACGATGTTCGAGACCCCCTCGCCCCTCATCCCTCATAGCAGAGACGGTCATTATTATTGCAACGGCGTGCTCCTGGGCGTGAGCCTTCCGCAAGCCCATAACGGGATGAAGCTCGAGCATATGAGCTGGAGCGGAATCATTCCGCCCGGCATGGTCTATGTGGGTTCGACGCATCCGCGCGGATTCGACAGCCGTTATTTCGGACTCTTACCGATCGCGCGTCTCACCCGCATGGAGCGCATCCTGTGACCGCGCGCGATCAACGGACGCTCGCCGAGCACATCCCGCAGCGGAGTGACTCTGGCGATCTTCAGGAGGCTGTGATCGCCCCTACGCAATGCGGGGTGTCGTCAGTCTTGCAAGGCCCGGACGGCCTCGATGGGCATCAGGAGAACGCGCTCTCCCAACGGCGAGGCGATGAAGCCATGCCGTTCGTAAAAGCCCACGGCATCGTCGTCGATCGCGTGTACGATGACGGCGCGAACGCCGGCGATCTCCGAGGCGGCCGCGCAGCGGCGGAGCGCGTCGGCGAGCAGATCGGGACCCAAGCCAAGCCCCTGGAAGGCGGAATCGACGGCCAGCCTTGCGATGAGAAGGAGAGGCACCTTGTCCGGCATGCCCTTTCGCAGCTTTGCCGTGGGCAGCGCCGCACGCTCCTCCATCGCGGTCGTGATCGTATAATAGCCCACAACTTGACTGGGCCGGTCAGCACCGCACACGACGTAGGTGCGGGCCGAAGCGCCTTCACTGGCGAGCGCGCGCTCGTTGAGCCAAAGATCGAGCGAGGCATGCCGTCCATTGCGGAACGCATCGACATCATGGTCGGAGTTCAATCGCTCAGGCGGCGTAACACGGCGCGTGGACATGGAAATGAGCGACGCGTCCGATCATCGATTCCAGAGCGGTTCGCGCTTCATCAGCTTTTCAAGGCTAGGCGACGGCACGGCCGGCGCATCGAGAAGGCTAAGAAACTGCTCATGGCTCTCGGCATCCAGAAAGAAGGTTCGCTGATCGAGGATGGCGGCCTCGGCTTCCCGCCGCGCGCTCGCAAGCATGAACTCGGACAGTTTCTGGCCTCGCAGAGAAGCGGCGCGGCTGAGCATCGCCTTGAGCTCGGCTGCAGCCCTGATCTGGATGACATCGTCCTTACGCGCAGAGGCGCTTCGGTCGGAACGGGCGTGCTGTGCCATATCGCTAAACTCCTTGCCGACATTTGGCGATTTGCCACGACAATGTCAATACATTTGTACTTCCCTGGTCATCGGCTTGTCGTCGTGGGCTTGGCCGGGGCAGCCTTCTTCGCCGTTCCCCAATCAGTCAGTGCGCAAGGCGCGAGCCCGACTGCCGTGGCGTCCAAGCAGGGCTATTGGTGGTATCAGGCGCCGCCTGCGCCTCCCGAAAAGCCGGATGAAGCGGATGTGCTGGTGAAGCCGGTCATCCCGCCCATGGCGGAGCTGGCCACCTGGACGCCGCCGAAGATTCGCAAGCTCATCGAGCAGCAGCGGGACTATGCAGCAACGGTGCTGACGGTCGATGCCGTCGCGGATTTCTGGCGGCTTCAGGATTTTGCGCGGCGCAAGGCAAGAGCGTTCGCCGGCGTCACCCAGATCGCGATGCTGCAATATCCCGAACTCAACTCGAAGTCCGCAAATCCGATGGTGGGCGACGCGCGCTCCGAGCTGACCGCAGAGAAGGACGCCACTCGCCGGTCCTATCTGCGCGCGCATGCCGGCGAGTTCGCACTCGTCATGTTCTCACGTTCGACCTGCGGCTATTGTCGTGTCCAGTGGCCGATCATCCAGCGCTTCCAGGAAGAGATGGGCTGGCAGGTCACGCCCATGGATCTGGACAAGCGGCCCGACCTGAGGGAGCGGTTTGGAGTCGAGATCACACCGACGACGATGGTCATTCGCCGAGGAAGTCAGCAGCGCATGATCATCGCCTCGGGCGTCGAGGCTTATCCCAACCTCGCGCAGATGGCTTATCAAGCGGTCCGCCTGCTGCGTGGCGACATCCGGCCGGAACAGTTCATGACCGGTCCGGGGGAGGATGCGGGCTTCTTCGATGCGCTTGGCAACGGCCCGGTATCAGCGACCGATCCGCGAGCGCTCGGCGGCGATCTCGTGAAAACCTCCAGCGAGCCGAGGCCATAATGCGCGGTCTCATCCTCCTCGGCATCCCGGGCCTCGTCATCGGCATGGGCTCGGCATCCGCGCAGACCGTCAGCCGCGAGGACGCGATGCGAGCGGCGATCCACCCGGTCGGCGATGCGAAGACCCTGCAGGCTTGGCTCTCGCGCGTTCCTGTCACGCATGACTTTCCAGATGACTTCACGACAACGCTACGCGGACATGGCGCCGCCTTCATCATCGAGATGACGACAAGCCCCGGCTGCATACCGTGCGGCGACCTCTGGACAAAGCTGGCCGCGCTGGGCGCGCGCTATGGTTGGCAGGTACACACCATCGGCAGTCAGGAGGCGATGATCCGGTCGGGACGCCTCGGTTTGCCCTGGGTCGGGCATCCGGTCGCCTGGGTGCGGCCGATGGCGGACGATGCGCGTGTCGTGCCGGTGGCGATCGGCACCGACCATTCGCCCAATCTGGCTCGCAATCTCTATCTGGCCGCGAAGATGCTGACGGGGGTGAGGCCCGACGTCGGCGTCCGGGCCATGTCCAAGTTCACCGGCATCGTGGGGCTGTCGGCGAAGCGTGCAGGAAGGCGCTGAGCAATGGCGGCCTCGGTCCTTCCTTCGTCATCCCCAATCGTCCGGAGTCCGCCATGTTCGCTTGCCACCGCGCCATCGTCCGTTCGCTGATCGCCCTTGCCCTCGCGACGATCGTTGCCGCAGCTCCCGCTCACGCGCAGAGCTGGGCCGAGAGCTGGTTCGACAATGTGACCTATACGTCGCCGGGCAGCTTCCAGGACCAGACGCGGGGTTACGTCACGGCCGGTGGCATGTCGGGCCGCGTCGATGTCCACAACGACTATCTCATGTCGGTCAGCCTGCCCAAGGTCCGCGCCGGCTGCGGCGGGATCGACATGTTCCTTGGCGGTATGTCGTTCCTCGATCCGGACTATCTCGTCCAGAAGCTCGAAAGCATTCTCCAGGCAGCTCCCGCGGTCGCGTTCCAGTATCTCCTCGAGACGCTCGACGAGAAGATGGGGAACATCATCTCGAAGATGGAAGCGGCGACCAATTTCCTGAACTCGATCCAGGTCAACGATTGCCGGCTCGCCAACCGCATGGTGCAGATTGCCAAGGGCGACGACAATATGTCTGGGATCATCGAGGAGATGACCGGCTATCGCTCGGTCAAGCAAGGGTTCGCCAAGAGCTACCAGCAGAGCCGCGAGAAGATCGAGGCCAACAACAACAATCCCACCGAGGATTTGAAGGACGCGCTCGCCAACTGCCCGGCAGAGGTGACGGACATTTTCCGCACCGGCTCGCTTCTCGCCCACGCAGCGCAGCGGGTCGGCGCCGGCGACTGGGCGAGCGTGATGCGTGCCCGGGTCGGCGACGTGTACATGCGCTGGGACGATGGCGACCGAGTGCCGCTCTTCACGGCCATCCCCCAATGCCCCGCGCAGGACACGGAAAGCGCGCAGGATTTCCTGACGGGGGGCGTCCAGCGCCGCACGCTCAATTTCCCGCCCACTGGCGGCGACTGCGCGCAGGACGGCAGCGGACGCGGTGCGCTCGTCCTGGCGCGCGAGCGCATGCAGTCGATCGCCACCAAGATCCGCACGCGCGCTGCGCTGGCGGCCGAGGAACGGCAGTTCGTGGCCAATGTCCGGACGCTTCCCGTCTATCGCATGCTCGAATGGGGTGTGCGCCAGGGCGTCGTCGACTCGGTGATCGCCGACACGGACGAACTGGTCGCGCTCACCCTCGCCTACCAGATGCTCAACGATCTCACCCGCACCATCGACTTCACGGTGACCAATGCAGAGCGAGGAGCCACGGTGGCGGGGTCGGCCGACAGCAACAACGCCAATGTCTGCCAGACGCGGATATTGTCCAAGGGAATCGAGCAGCTACGGGATTTGAGAGACGAGGTGCTGCGCCAACGCGCGCAGATGCGCCAGAGCTATATGGCGGCCCTCAACCAGACCAACCTCTCCGCCAACTATGCCGGGCTCCTGCGCGAGCGCGATCGGGACGCCCGTGACGCCGCCGGCGCCGCGGCCCGCAACCAGTAGGATCGTCTGTCATGCGCCGGCTTCCAAGGCTTCTTGCCGCCCTTCCCGCCCTGTTCCTCGCTTCCCCCGCCCTGGCGGTCGACACGAGCTTCCACACCTATGACGGCTTTGCCGAGACGGTCGAGGCTTTCCGGCTGGTGTCGATGATCTTCGGCGATCCGCGTTACGAGACGCTGGTGATGATCGTCGCGACGGTCGGGATCGGCCTCGGCGCGATCATCGCCAGCGTGCGCGGGACTGGCATGGGGCTGGTCGCCTTCGGCTTCCAGATCCTCATCGGCGTCGGCCTGTTCGTCGGACTCGTCGCCACGACGGGAACGGTCCATGTCTACGACCGGGTGCGCAACGCCTATCAGCCGGTCGGCGGCGTTCCCAACCTGCTCGTGCTCGTCGCCGGCGCGACCAACATGATCGAGCGCGCGATGGTTGAGACGATAGACGACAACACGCTCGATCCCAATGCCAAGATCGAGTTCGGGGCCGGTGGGCACAGCTTCGACTTGTTCCTGAACGCCGTTTCGCCGCGCGGGCCAATGACCGACGTCTTCCTGGACGCGACAATCAAAGACTATGTCCGGCAATGCTATCCGGTGGCACGGGTTTCGGCTGCCTATGGCGTGGACGATGACCAACTCTTCCGGACTTCAACCGACTTGCCGGCTTCCCTCGCGGCGATGGCAGGCCCCGCTACCTTCTCAACGGTCTATACCGAAGCCGACAAGGGCGGCACGACGGTCAGTTGCAGCGATGCCTGGACGTATATTTCGGATCGCCTGTCCGACCCGGTCCTGTTCGACGGCTATACGAAGCAAATTTGCGCGCGAACCGGCTATGACACGGACAATGTCCAGCAGATGACACGATGCCGGCAACAGGTCGGAGAGATGGGCCAGATGATGCTCGGCCGGCCGCTGAGTGCGCAGGCCTTCCTGACGCACATTCTGCTCGGCAACACGGTGGGCGACGTGCTGTTCGAGGATTCACCGGCGAGTGCGGCGAGAGTCATGGCCAATCGGGCAGTCATCTCCAACGGCCTCGCGACCATGTCGGTGGCGAACGAATGGATGCCGACGATCCGCGCCACCGTGTTCGGCATCATGCTGTTCATGATCCCGATCGCGCTCCTGTTCATCCTGACGCCGATCAATCTGCGGGTCGCGAGCTTTGCGCTCGGCATGTTCGTCTTTGTGGCGCTCTGGGGCGTTATCGATGCGGGCATCTATCAGCTCACGCTCGGTCGCGCGACGGCGACGCTCGCGGAGTTGCGCTCGAACGCGCTTGCGGCCAACGCCTGGCTGCTCGCGCCTTCGGCGGCGATGAAGGCGCTGGCGATCTTCGGCAGCTTTCGCACGGCCGCGGCCGGCCTAGCCGGCGCGTTCGTCTTTACCGTGTTCCGCTTCAGCGGCAATGTGTTCACCTCCTTCACGTCGGGCTCCCTCGGCGTGGCGAGCCAAGGCACGGCCGCCGCCGCGCCCATGGGTACGGCCGAGGGACAAGCGTCTGCGCTGGAAGCGCAGGCCTCGGCATTGGGCACCCGCTCCCGCGCCGCTGCGTCATCGAGCTTCGGCGATTTCGGGGAACGATCGACCTTCGGCGCCAACCGCGTCTTCGGTGAGGCAGGTCATATCCTTGGCCAGCGACCCGGCACCCCGGGCGGGACGGCGATGGCGCTTGGCGGCATCGAGGGCTCTCGTCAGCTTGGCAGCCTTGCGCCGGCGTTGGCTGGCCGGGATCTCGCCGACCCGGCGGTTGCGCGCGCCGTTCAGGCCAATGCCGCGACCACTGCGATCCACCAATTTGCCGAGAAGGATGCGCTCAGGAGCCTCGGGACGGGCTATTTCGGCCAGGGTGAGGCCGGCGAGAGGACGTTCGCGGCCTTCAGCCAGAACCTGGTGCAATGGCGCGCGTTCGGCGACAGCCGAGCTTACGGCATGATGATGCAGGCGGCCACGCGCCATTTTGAGCGGGCCGGCTATTCGGCGAGCGATGCCGAGCTCAAAGCCTCGGGCGTGATCGGAGAGGCCCAGGCCGATCCGACTTTAGCCAAGCTGATCGCCAACACCTTCGAACAGGAGCAGATGCTGAGGAACGACCTCACGTCGGCGCAGATCCAGGTCGGTGCGATGGAAGGGCGCCGCGACTATGCCGGCGATAATGTCGCGGGCGTCGAGCGCACCAATGTCGCGACCGAGCAGGGCTGGCGCAGCGGCAGCAATCACGGCCAGCGAGAGGCGGCTTCGATGCTCGGTCTCTCCGTTGATGAGACGGCGCGCCGGGTCGGGTTCATCAATGCGCTGTCTGGCGAGGCGAGAAGCACCGCCGTTACGCAGCTCGGGCGCGCGACGGGAAGGAACGAGGCGCAGGTCATGACGGCCCTTGAGCGCTACAATATGGCGGTGCAGGTCGGAACCGCTGATGGCGCCACTGCCGAAGCGGGCCGCGAGGGCACCAGTGTCTACGGACGGACGGCCGAGGCGGCTGGGTACGACTTTGCCGAGCGCTCCGGCAAGCTCGATGCGCAGCGGGAAGTCGGAACCGCAGGCACGCGCGGCGCGGCGCGGATCGGCGAGCAGCGGCGTCAGGCGGAAAATTTCGGCTTTGCCGAGGGCGCGGAGGCAGCCGGCGTATCGACGCGCGAGGCAGCGCGGCTCGACAGCTTCATCCAGGCATTGAGCCGGACCGCGGGCAACCAGGTCGACATGGCCGAGGGCGGCGCCGAGGGCGTGGCCGATCGCGCGCGTAACGAGCGGCTCACCTCGATCGTCGATCGGGAGCGGCTCACCCGCATGCAAAGGCTTCTGGGCGACAACGGCATCCAGCTGACCAAACGACAAATCGCGATGGACCAGAATGGCGACCTTGGCCTCAATCTCACGCCTGAGACGGCGGCGGCCATGTGGAGAGCGGGGCTCATCAACGAAAGCCAGCTGGGAGCGATCGCCAATGGCGGGCACGCCCGCTTCAGCTTCGCGCACAACGATCTCCTCGTCTCCAGCGGAACGGATTTCAGCCAATCGGCGCGCAGCGACACCAGCACGCGGTTCGAAGCCGGCAAGCAGGCGGGATCGGATACGATCGAGCATTTCATGGGCGGCGGTGCGGAAGGCCAGGCCATGCTCTCCAACTGGCTGCGCGGCGGGTTCGAGATGGACCGCAAGGGCGAATGGCGGCTGAAGCCGCAGGTCGCCGACACGCTCCAGCGTGATGTGCAGGCGATCATGGCCCAGACTGGGTGGCAGCGGTCCGTGTCACGATTGGCCCAAGATCAGACAACGATGGGAACCAACCTTGGCGTCGACGTGGGCCGGGACATCAGTGTTTCCGATACTGAAACGACTGGCGGTCGTGCCAGCACTCCGGGCCGGGGCCGGCGGGCGCCACCGGGGCCTGTCGAGAAGACAGACCGCGCCACGGTGGGACGTTTCGGTGCGAGGGTAGGCTTTGAAAGCCACGATACAGGCAGCACCAGCGAAAGCGCACAATCAAGTTTGGACATCGTCAATTATGATGTGCGGGAGTCGATTGCTGCCGCTGAGCGTGCCGCAGCGCGCTCGAGCGATCCCGCAGCCACCTTCTCCCGTGAGCTATCGAATCGTGTCTTGGGGAGCGAAGGCATGCGCAATCGCTACCTTCAGGATGCGGACAACGGGCGCGCCACATTCGATATAACCGGGCCGCTGACCTCGCTCGAGCAAAACTCTGTTCTCGCGAAAGGGAGCTTCTCGACCGATATCCAAGGTAGTCCGGGTGACGGCGACAGCACATTCAAGAAGCGTTGAATTTCCCGGTGTGAGGATTGATGTGCCCCGGGTTAGTCGGATTCAAGGGATTGCCGATCCAGAGAGGCCCAGACCGCGGGTCCGCTGGGTCGAACCCGGCGCGCCATCTTTTCGCCCAACGATCATGTTCTTCAAGAGCGCGCCTTCTGTAGAGGGCCTCTTCTTCCTCTTCGTCTGACAGTGGCGTTCCGTCGCCGGGCTGCACAAAACCGTCGAGACGCTCCCGAACATAGCCGACGCCCAGCACCATGAGCGCCGTCATCGGGAAGAACAGGATATTCAGATAACCGGCGAGCGCACTACCGTAGAGGGCTTCGAGCGAGGAAACTCGTGTCGCCGCCGCCATGCCCAGCCACCAGATCGGAATGGAAGTCCACCAAAGCTTCGCGTACCATGGCCGCCAAATCCAGGCCGACAGTCTCGGCTGGTCACTGACGCTACGGGGCTCCTGATCGTTGATGGCAGCTTCCACCGGGAATATCCCTTCCACTGCCCCATATCACAGATCGGGCCAGATTTCCACGGTCTACATAGTCGTCTCAAGGCGAGATTCGGGCGGAGCGTGACCTTTCGCCGACTATATTGCGCTCTCAACATCGGTCTTGGTGAAGTCGTCCCCTACGAAGAGGAGAGGACATCCATGCTCCCTGGCGACTTCGTAGGCGAAGCAGTCGCCAAAGTTGAGGCCGGCTGCATGAACGCCCTTTCCCCACTTGGAATAGGCCGAGGCAACGCGGTGCGCAGCGGCTGGGGTCACACTCACGATCTCGAAGCCAAGCCCGTCGATTAGGCTCACCATTTCCTCAGCGACGTTCCGTCGGGCCGAGACGATCAGAGTTTCAGCCACGGTTCCGGCGGAGATGATCAATTCATCCGCAGCCTCGATCGCATCGCTACAGGTAGCCGCATGCGGTTCATCAAGGACGATCGCCATCAGTGCAGACGTATCGACCGCGATCACGCGGGCAAACCATCGTCGCCATAGAGGAAATCCTGGCTATGCGCAGCGTCAGGACCGGTGGTTGCCTTCGCTGCTCCAGCTATCCGAGCGGCGTCGAGGAGCTTGCGGCGCGCCGTTCCATCGCTCGCCGGACGGACGGGGACCAACCTCACTGCCGGTTGTCCATGTCGCGTCAGGACAATCTCGTCTCCCGCTTCGGCCCGCCGCACCAACTCGGTCAGCTGCGCCTTGGCGTCGCTCACAGAGACTCGCATGTTGAACTCCCACTGGCCGTCGGCTACATGAATTTTTTGGACTATTGCATGGTCCATGTCAAGATATTTGCTCAATGTCGTGGCCACGTCAGGGCATAGCTCCCTAGTCAGCGGGTACCCTGCGACTATCTGGATCAAGGTTCGTCATGTGGGCGGCCGCGCAGCAGAATGCGCCATAATCGGGCAAGCGGATGACGTTCCGGTCCGCGACGGACCCGAATGTGAAAGCTGGCAGGTGGCGGGTCTGAAGACAAATCGCCTTGAGTATCGGATCGGGAGGCAAGGCTGTTGCGCCTGCGTGAGGGCAAATCGCCTTCGCGGAACAGCGAGCCTTGGTACGAATCGTTCTTCGTGGACATCGCCGGAGTATAGTGGATGGATGTGCCGATAGAACACCTCCGCAGACCGACGCTCCCTGGCTGACATGGGAGGTCCACGGGCGGAGCCTTGCACTTAGTTATATCAGCCGTTTGCTCGCGAAGGGGCGATTGGTCTTGCGATAGCGGCTGGAGCAGTCTATATCTGACTAGCTAGTCAGGAGATAATCAATGGGCACGGCAGTTGGCAAGACGGAAGGTGAGAAATCCGGTCCCCGCAGTACGTGGAAACTCGAAGATGCCAAGGCCCGCTTCAGCGAAGTCGTCAGGCGTGCCCAGAGCGAGGGACCGCAGCGGGTCACGGTCCGCGGCCGGGAGGCCGTAGTGGTGATGAGCGTGGACGAACTCGACCGGCTTCTGCCCAGGGATGCGGGCAAGCCTGCGTTCGTTCCGTTCCTCGAGGGCCTCGGACTCGACGGCCTCAACCTTGAGCGCGAGATCGACCGCGGGCGGGACGTCGCCTTGTGAAAGGCTGGCTGCTGGACACGCATATCGTATCTGCGTTGGCCAGCCGGAACGGTGCGCCAAGCGTCAAGGCATGGGCGACAGCGCAACCCGAGCACCGGATGTTCCTGAGCGTCCTGGCGCTCGCGGAATTCGATAAAGGCATCCACAATCTCGAGCCGGAACATCCGGATCGTTCGCGCTATATAGCGGCCCGCGACGCCCTCGCTGAACGCTTCAGCGACCGGCTCCTCTCCGTTCACGACGCCATCGTCTATCGCTGGGGCGCAATTTCGGGTGAGGTGAAGCGGCGGACGGGGCAGTCCCCGCCGGTGATCGATACGCTGCTCGCGGCAACCGCGATCGAGCACGACCTCTTCCTCGTGACGCGAAACATCAAGGATACTCGCCACAGCGGCGCCGTGATCTTCAACCCGTGGGAAGACGAGCCTTCGCGCTTCCCTCTCACATGACCCGAATGACGATGAGACGATGAAAACCGAACTCGACCATCTTCCGGTAAACAAGCGGCGCGAACTCGATCGGGTCATCCGGATCCTCTTTGAGGAGTTCGAGGACGCGCTTGGCCAGCCGACTGGGCCGCGCAAGCTTGGCCGCATCCTCAAGATCATCCTCTACGGCTCCTATGCGACCGGACGGTGGGTGCATGAGCCGCATACCGAGAGGGGCTATCGATCGGATTTCGACCTGCTCATCATCGTCAACCAGAAGGAGCTGACGGACAGAGCCGAATATTGGGAGAAAGCGGAAGAACGCCTCGACCGGGAAACCATGATCCTCAACCGCCTGCGCACGCCGGTCAATTTCATCGTTCACACGCTGCAGGAAGTGAACGATGGGCTGGCTCATGGCCGCTATTTCTTTATGGACATCGCGCGCGATGGCATTGCGCTGTATCAAGTCGACAACAGCGAACTGCACGAGCCCAAGCCCAAGACCCCGCAGCAAGCCTATGACATGGCGAAGGGTTATTTCGACCAGTGGTTCGGCCTCGCAATATCGTCACGGTTGGGCTTTCAGTTCTTCTACGACAACAAGCAATTTCCCGACGCAGCCTATAATCTTCAACAGGCGTGCGAACGTCTCTATTACTGCGTTCTTCTCGTCTACACCTTCTACACCCCATATAGCCACAATATCAAATTCCTTCGGACGCGCGCTGAAACGATTTCTGCGCGCCTCGTCGATGCTTGGCCAAGGGAGACCCGCAAGCAGGAAGCGTATTTCAACAAGCTCAAAGATGCATATGTGAAGGCTAGGCATTCGGAGCATTTCAAGATGACGGAGGAGGAATTCGCGTACCTCTCCGAGCGCGTCGAGGTGCTTGGCACGATCGTCAACGAACTTTGCCAGAAAAGGTTGGAAGAACTGCGCGCCGAGCTATAGGCGCTTTATCCCATATTCAGACGAGCATTGCAGGAGGAAATGAATGAACAACAGCGACTTGGCCGAAAAGCTGGCAGCGGTGATCGACGTCACAAAGGCTGATGCCCGCAAGGCGGTTGATACGGTCTTTGCCGCAATCGCGGAATCCGCCTCGAACGGCGAGGAAATCTCGCTCAACGGCTTTGGCAAGTTCAAGGTCAAAGACACGCCGGCGCGGGACGGACGCAATCCGGCTACGGGCGCAACCATCCAGATCGCCGCGTCGAAAAAGCTCACCTTCGCGCCAGCCAAGGCGATCAGGGATAAGCTGAACGGCTGAATTCCTAACGACCGGCGATTGATGAATCGCCGGTCAAGCCGTCATACGACCTCATCGTCTCCACAAACCTTCAGCATTCGCCTCTCCGCGTCGTATCATGGTGAGCATGAAGCGGCATGGCAGGCGTCTATCGATTGCCGCCCACTCTGCCAATGTCCAGCGAAACGGCATAAAGGGTTTCTATCCGGGAGAAAGTTGTGGCAGCTGAAGATATATCCGATGCCGCTGCGCGGCGGCTCGCGCTGGCCCTCGTTGAGAATTGTGTGCGCAATTCTCAACTGGAGGATCTCCATGCTGGCACGACCCCAGGAACAGCGGTCGGCGACTTTAGCGACGTGAAGGTGGTTACACCTTACGGCGAAATCCCTTGGGCGAAAGTCTCTCGGATCTCCGATGCAGAAATGAAGGCGTTGATGATCGACATCGTCAACAAGGTCTACACGTTCCTCACGCACCTTGAGGATTTGTTGGTTCTGCGGGATTCCGCGCGCTGGAATCGGCCTGAGCATGACCCTGCCCTGCTCGCCTTCGCCAATCGCCGTGCGGCTTCTCGAGGAGCGGAAGGCGAAAGGAAGGACCGAGAGATCAGCCTTGCCCGCGCTATGAAAGCTCAGCACGCGCAAATCTGACGGCGCCATTTTGCAGGCGTTATGCCGGATGCCTTGGCAAACGCTTTGGTGAAGTGGGCCTGGTCGGAGAATCCGCACTCGAGAGCGACTTGCACCAAGGGTAGCGCGGTATCGGCCAAGAGGCGTTTTGCGCGCACGATGCGCTGCTGAACAAACCAGGCATAGGGTGCGATCCCCACCGTGTTCGTGAAAGCTCGCACAAAATAGCAGAGCGACAATCGGCACAGAGACGCGATTTCGGAGATCGAGATTGCGTTGCTGAGATTACACCGCATCGTGCGCATGGCCAGACTGACCTGCCAGGGGGCGAGCATCGGCCGACTGCTCGTCTCTCCTCTGGGCCCCCCGAAACCCCTCTGCCGTCCGACCGACACAGATTGTGTTGTAGTTTTCGCCGACCGCGCGCACGGCGTCGCGCTCGCGCCCACACTTCCAAAAGCCGCCATGGCGACCCCCAACGGGTTGCGAGGCAGATTGCTTGCGCCGGGGAACCTCAGCGCCCTGCCTCATCGGCCACCACCAGGAGACGCTAGGGCGCAAGCCGAGGCGCATTCGAAGGAGGAAGCCCTACTATTCCCAATGGGGGGACACATTGGCGATCCAAAATGCGCCCCACTTTTTTGTCCGAGTTCAGCGCCGGGCCTCCCGTAGCCATCCGGTGAAGACCGCAGGCCGCCACCGAATGGCGGCTTCAGCGGACGCCCAGAGGAGCAATGATGTCGTGGGGACCGGAAAATCTGCTTTCTGGCGCGGAAGGCAGGTTAACGGCCAGAGATAAGCCTTATGACGATATGGCCAAAATCATCACTATTGCGGCTTTGAGAGTCGCTATACCTCACCAACTCGCGCCGTCGATGAACCGGCGGGGCAGCCCATTCCACAACGCCGGGTCAAATAGTCTGAGATTGATGCCCATCCGGTCGTACGTCGGATCGTGAGGGCTCCAGTGGGTGGTGACCCCACATGTCGCGCAATGCCACAACGTCAGGGTGGCGTCGCCCTGTACATAGCCTACGCCCATGCCCGCGACTTTCACTTGGCTGGGCGAGCGGTAGGTCCACAGTGCTCCGGTTCGCCGGCAGATCGAGCAATTGCACTCACCGGCATCGACAGGATCATCCTCAATCGCAACGCGGATTGTCCCGCAGTGGCAGCTTCCCTCATGCTTCATGCCAGCATCTCCTGCACTCAACCGGACAAGCCTTGGTTTGTTAGATCTGCAACAAATACGATGCCAAGGGAACGCCATACCAGGTTAAACCGGTACGGTAATGTCGTCCCCGTGGACCGTTCGGTGGCACGGACGTGGGCCTCGACTAGCCTTTCGAGCGGCATCAGCGCCAGTCAGACCGGCCGCTTGGGACGACGTAAGACCTTCCTCAGATATATCTCCGCTCGAGTGAGCTCCTTTTGAACCGTGCGCTTGTGCAACCCGAACTCGGCGGCAATCTCGCTTTGCGATTTCTCGTCGCGCCACTTGGCCAGGAATATTGCCTGCCGCCGAGGCGGGAGGGTATGAAGCGCCTGCAAAGCTCGCGTCATTTCGTCCGTGGCCAAGGTGGCGGCTTCCTGACTCGGCGCATTGTCCGGAATATCGAGAAGCCCAGCATCCTCCATGTTGATCGCGCGCCAGTCGCTCCGCCTCCTGTTCTTTGCGAGATTGATGGCCATCCGGTAGAGGTAGAAGCGTGGGTTATGGAGATCGTCGATAGACGGGTGCGCCCTCAGCTTGACATAGACGTCGTGGAGCGCCTCAGCTGCAGCCTCGGAGGAACGCAGATGCGCCGAGAGGCGCATTTGCAGCGCCCCATATTCAATCTCAAGAAGGGCAAGAAGTTGCTCAACCGGGCTCTGGTTGGTCGCTTGGAACGAAGCGTCGAATTCGCTCGCCTGCGCAGGCTGGAGTGGTTCCGAGTCGTCAATCATTGCCTTCCAGACTTTAGCAGGGATCGGTTCGCCAATTCCGACGTGAACTCGTTGTTTGCTCTCACCGCAGCTGACCGAGTTCGGTGCGGATAGAAGCTGTGGCGCAGATGTTGTGAGGAGCTAGGCCCTTTCACCAAGACTCATGGCCCGGTTACGACCTGCGCCGCGGAGCCAGAATCGGACCCGGTTTGCGGCCTCGCGATCGCCGGATATCCCGGCGCCGCGCGGCCTGCGCTTCCGTTCGCATCTGTGCGAGCACCTGGCGAAGGCCATCCAGTTGATCCACGAGGTGGAGCACGATGTCGACGCCTTCGTCGTTCACGCCGAAGTCTCGCTTCAGATCATGTATGAGGCGCGCGCGGGCCGCGTCCATGTCGGTCAGGACGATGGTCGTGGATCTGCGCTCGCCAAGGAGCCATTCGCGATCGATCCACTGCTCGAGCGAGTGGAGTTCGATCCCCGAGTGGGATAGAAATTCGTCCAGGTCTATCATCGCGAGGCCTCACGAGGATTGAAATTCTTGCCGGCTTCCCAGGTCGAAACGAATTGTATGAGTTCCGGATCGGCCGGCTTGGGCAGCACGATCCTGAGCTTCACGAATTGATCGCCACGACCGCCGCCCAGCCGAGGGGCACCCTTGCCTTTGAGGCGCAGCGTGCTGCCACTGTTCGAATTGGCCGGCACGGTCATCGTCACATCACCGGTTGGCGTGGGAACGCGGATCTTGCCGCCGAGGACGGCTTCCCTCAGCGAGATCGGAACGTCGATCGTGATGTCGTCGCCATTGCGGAGGAAGCGTGGGTCGGATCGAACCTCGATCTCGATATATGCGTCTCCTGGGCCGCCCTTGCCGGCGCCAGGTGCGCCCTTGCCCTTGAGGCGCAGCGATTGACCATCAACGACGCCCGCCGGGATCGTCACGTCGAGCGTGCCGCCCGCTGGCAGGGTTATCCGCTGTGAACCGCCGGTGATCGACTCCACGAAGCTGACCGAAAGGCGATAGTGCAGGTCCTGCCCGCGGCGATTGGCGCGCGCCTGTGCGCTGCGACGGAAGAGTTCGGCGAACGGATCGTCGCCTGCGGCAAAATCCGCAAAGCCAGCGTTACTCGAATAATGGCCGGGGTCCGACCCGGCATAGTCACGATAATATTGCTGTTGGGGCCGCTCTGCGCCGGTCTCGTCGATCTCGCCCGTGTCGTAACGCCTGCGTTTCTCCGGGTTGCTCAGCAGATCGTAGGCGCCTGCGACTTGCTTGAACTTGTCCTCGGCCGACTTGTCGCCAGGGTTGAGGTCCGGATGGAGCTTCTTCGCGAGCTTGCGATACGCTTTCTGGATATCGTCCCCGCTCGCGGACGCGGCGACGCCGAGAACTTCATATGGATTGCTCACCTGCTACGCCTCTTGGTCGCGCTGAGGATCGGCGCGAACCCTTCCGCAGCGTTCGCCGTCAGCCTCGGTGTATCCATCTCCTGGCCGCATCCCCTCGTCACGCGGACTTCAGCCGCCTCAGGCCAAAGGCAAGTGAGATAAGGAAAACACCGCGGAAGAGAAAGCTGAAGCCGATGATCGCCGCCACGAAGGCAAGCCCTGCCAGCGGGCCGCTGATCACCAGATAGGTACCCAGCCCGATATCGACGACGCCGAGCAACAGCCTCCATCCCTTGTCATGCGTACCTTTCAGTCCATAGAAAAGCTGGGAAAATCCTGAGACGAACAGCCACAGCCCGATCGCCCAAGCGAGCGATGCGGCACCCTGGAATGGATCGAACAGCACGAAGAGGCCTGCGAGTACCGCCACGACGCCGAGGAGCAACTCCAGCACCTTCGATCGGGTGGAAAAGGCTGACAGTCCAGCGACTATCGCGATGACGCCATAGGCAAGCAATATCGCTCCGAAGATCACGCCGGCGGCAAAGCCCGTCGCGAGCGGGTTCAGGAAAGCCAGGATCCCGCCCAGGATCAGGAGCACGCCATAGGTCAGAACCCATCCCCAACCGGTGGATGCCGGAAACGGCGAACCCCAGACCCCCTTATTTGCTTCGTGCGCGCTCATAAGCTTTCTCCCTAATTCGTTCGGGCAATCCTTCGTCAACTGCTGCTGTCGCCCAATTCAGTCCCACGCTATTCCAGGCGGCCATCGTAACTCTTAGCCTATATTCAGCACGAGTGCTCCGTCACCCTCATCGATATGGACGGTCGATCCGTCGCGGATCTCGCCCTGGAGGATCAAGTCGGCGAGCGGATCCTGGAGAAAGCGTTGCACCGCGCGTTTCAATGGCCGCGCGCCGTAGACCGGATCATAGCCGGCGCGGCCGAGCCAGGCGCGGGCCGCATCGGTGAGGTCGAGCGTGATCTTGCGGTCCTGGAGCAGCTTGCCGACGCGGGCGACCTGAATATCGACGATGGGCGCCATATGGTCGGCGCCCAGCCTGTGGAACAGAATAATCTCGTCGAGGCGGTTGAGGAATTCCGGTCGGAAATGGCCGCGGACGATTTCCATCACCTGGTCCTCGACCTTCTCGACCGATTCGTCGTCGGCGAGGCCCGCAATATACTGGCTGCCCAGATTGCTGGTCAGCACGATGATGGTGTTGGTGAAGTCGACCGTGCGGCCCTGGCCGTCGGTCAGCCGCCCGTCGTCGAGCACCTGCAGGAGAATGTTGAACACGTCGCCATGCGCCTTCTCGACCTCGTCGAAGAGGACGACCTGATAGGGGCGGCGGCGAACCGCTTCAGTCAGCACGCCGCCCTCTTCATAGCCGACGTAGCCCGGAGGGGCACCGATCAGCCTGGCGACCGAGTGTTTCTCCATGAACTCGCTCATATCGATGCGAACCATCGCGTTGTCGTCGTCGAACAGGAAGCCGGCGAGCGCCTTGGTGAGCTCGGTCTTGCCGACGCCTGTGGGCCCTAGGAACAGGAATGAGCCCAGGGGCCGATTGGGGTCCTGCAGACCGGCACGCGCGCGGCGCACGGCGGTCGACACGGCGCGGACCGCATCGGCCTAGCCGATGACGCGCTTGCCGATCGTCTCTTCCATGGCGAGCAGCTTCTCGCGTTCGCCGGTCATCATTCGCTCGACCGGAATGCCGGTCCAGCGCGCGACGACGCCGGCGATGTCCTCCGCTGTCACCTCCTCGCGCAGCATTGCGCCTTCGGCTGCGCCCGCCGCATCGGCCAGCTGCTTTTCGAGCGTGGGAATGGTGCCGTATTGCAGTTCGCCTGCCTTGGCGAGGTCGCCCGAGCGCTGCGCCTGGTCGAGCTCGATGCGTGCAGCGTCGAGCTGTTCCTTGATACGGCTCTCACCCGCGATCTTTTCCTTCTCGGCCTGCCAGCGCGAGGTGAGTTCAGCCGATTGCTGCTCGAGATTGGCGAGATCCTGCTCCAGCGTCTCCAGTCGGTCCTTCGACGCCTTGTCGGTCTCCTTTTTCAGCGCCTCCCGCTCGATCTTGAGCTGGATGATGCGCCGATCGAGATTCTCGATCTCCTCGGGCTTGGATTCGACTTCCATACGCAGGCGCGAGGCCGCCTCATCCATGAGGTCGATCGCCTTGTCCGGCAGGAAGCGGTCGGTGATGTAGCGGTGGGACAAGGTCGCCGCCGAGACCAGCGCGCCATCGGTGATGCGCACGCCATGGTGCAGCTCATATTTTTCCTTCAGGCCGCGCAGGATCGAGATGGTATCTTCGACCGTGGGCTCACCGACGAAGACGGGCTGGAAGCGCCGCTGGAGGGCTGGATCCTTCTCGACATGCTTGCGATATTCATCGAGCGTGGTCGCGCCGATGCAATGGAGTTCGCCGCGCGCGAGCGCGGGCTTGAGCAGGTTGGATGCGTCCATCGCGCCTTCGCCCTTGCCGGCGCCGATTAGCGTATGCATCTCGTCGATGAACAGGACGATATGGCCCTCGGCGGCCTTCACCTCATCGAGCACACCCTTCAGCCGCTCCTCGAACTCGCCGCGATATTTGGCCCCGGCGATCAGGCTGCCCATGTCGAGCGCCATCAGCGCGCGGTCCTTGAGCGTATCGGGCACGTCGCCATTGGCGATGCGCAGGGCGAGCCCTTCGGCGATCGCGGTCTTGCCGACGCCGGGTTCGCCGATGAGGACGGGATTGTTCTTCGTGCGCCTGGCAAGGATCTGGATGGTGCGACGGATCTCCTCATCGCGGCCGATGACCGGATCGAGCTTGCCTTCGCGGGCCGCTTCGGTGAGGTCGCGTGCGAACTTCTTGAGCGCGTCGTAGCGATCCTCGGCCGAGGCCGTGTCCGCGGTCTTTCCCTTGCGCAGCGCGCTGATCGCCGCATTCAGCGCTTCTGCCTTCAAGCCCGCTGAGGCCAGGGACTTGCCGGCCGCGGTGTTTGAGGCCAGCGCTAGCGCAAGAAGCAGCCGCTCGACGGTGACATAGCTGTCGCCCGCCTTCTGCGCGACCTGCTCGGCCTGATCGAGCACCCGCACAGCATCATTATCGAGGCTCGGGGCCGATTGCGCGCCGCTGCCTGAAACCGATGGCACCTTGGCGAGCGCGGCGTCGGTCTGCCGCGTCGCCACGGCGGGATCGCCGCCTGCCGCGCGGATGAGGCCGCTTGCCATGCCCTGCTCATCCTCGAGCAAAGCTTTCAGAAGATGTTCCGGGCTTATCCGCTGATGGCTCATGCGGATCGCGACGGTTTGCGCGCTCTGGAGGAAGCCCTTGGCGCGATCGGTGAATTTTTCGAGATTCATTGATTCCTCGTTTTTCCGTTTGGCGTGAGTACCGATCGCGTCTCACCCCATTGTCGGTTCGACGTCGCACGTGATGGCCAAGGGTTATCGAACCGATTCCAACACGGCCGATGAAGGCCCTATCGATTGGTTCGGCAAAGTCGGAGATTTCTTGGCATAGCGTGTTCCCCGTCTCTCGTTCGCTCAGAATTCTTGGCGCTTATCTTTCAAGCCGAAGCCCAGAAATATACGGGATGTTCCGATGGGCGCGGAATTCAGCCAAGTCCGGACCGGCGATGTTCATGGCTATCTGCCGATCGGCTGCCGCCGGACATGGCTGGAGAGAAGAGCGCTTGTGCTGCCCACCTCTGGCGAAATGGCTGCGACATGGCCGTGCCTCCTTTCTATGTCGCTCCTTTCCCATTGATGCGGACGCGCCGCAGGTGAAACCGGCCCGGCCCGGCCCGGCCCGATCTGATCGTCGTTCCGATTATGGCGACTCGCAGCATCGCCCGGGGGACGGGGGGCAAATCCAGCGTCCGGCTGGCGGGAATAGAACAGCCATAAGGCGCCAGACCCGGCGTTCTGGCCCAATTGCGGGCCTCACGCTATCGATCGTGACGTCAGGTCGTTCGCGGCATCGCGCTTGGCGGTCTCGGACTTGCGCTCAGAATATCGATCGACAAGCTGCTCGGCATGGCCTCGGATCAGAATGGTGAACCGGATCAACTCTTCCATCACGTCGACAATGCGGTCGTAGTAGCTGGAAGGTCTCAAGCGGCCTGCCTCATCGAACTCCTTGAATGCCATTGCGATGCTCGATTGGTTCGGGATCGTGAACATCCTCATCCAGCGGCCGAGCAGACGCAGCGTGTTGACCGCGTTGAAAGACTGCGAGCCGCCTGAGACCTGCATCACCGCGAGCGTCCTTCCCTGGGTCGGGCGCATACCGCCAAACTCCAGCGGCAGATGGTCGATCTGCGCCTTCATGATGCCAGTGATCTGGCCATGACGCTCGGGACTGCACCACACCATGCCCTCGGACCAGAGCGCGTGCTGACGAAGTTCATGGACCGCCGGATGGTCGTCCCCCCTGATCTGATCCGGCAGCGGCAGGTCGCTCGGATCGAAGATCCGCACCTCGGCGCCGAACAGGATCAACAGGCGCGCCGCCTCCTCGACCGCGAGTCGACTGAATGATCGCTCCCGCAGGGATCCGTAAAGCAGCAAGATGCGGGGCGGATGTTCGAGCGAACCGAGGCCGACGGCGGGACTAGGTCTAACGAGCGACCGATCGAGCGCCGGCAGGTCATCAGGGTCGGCAAGGGAACGAAGGCGCGACATCAGGCTACCCGACGCTCATACCAAGGGCGTGTCGCCTTCACGATTCTGACCACGGACAGCATGACCGGAACTTCGACCAGCACGCCGACGACGGTAGCAAGCGCTGCGCCGGAGTTGAGACCGAACAGACTGATCGCGGCAGCGACCGCCAGCTCGAAGAAGTTGGACGCGCCGATCAATGCGGCGGGGGCGGCAACGCACCATGCCACGCCGAACCGACGGCTCAGCCAATAGGCGAGCCCTGCGTTGAAATAGACCTGGATGAGAATCGGCACGGCGATCAGCGCGATCACCAGCGGATGGGCTATGATCGCCTGCCCCTGGAATCCGAACAGCAGCACCAGAGTCGTCAGCAACGCGACCAAAGATACTGGGCCAAGACGGCTGAGCAGCCGGTCAAGCGCGGGCTGTCCGCCCGACGAGAGCACGGCACCCCGAATGACCTGCGCGACGATCACCGGCACGACGATGTAGAGTAGGACCGAGATCAGCAGCGTGTCCCAGGGTACGGTGATCGATGCGACGCCGAGGAGAAGGCCGACCAGCGGGGCGAACGCGAACACCATGATGGTGTCGTTGAGCGCGACCTGGCTCAGCGTGTAGGTCGGGTCACCATCGCAGAGATTGGACCAGACGAACACCATCGCCGTGCAGGGCGCTGCGGCAAGCAGGATCAGTCCGGCGATATAGGAGCTGATCTCAGCCTCCGGCAACAGCGGCCGAAACAGCCAGCCCAGGAACAGGGTGCCGAGCAGCGCCATCGAGAAGGGCTTTACCGCCCAGTTGATGAACAGCGTTATGCCGACACCCTTCCAATGCTGCCTGACCGAACCGAGCGCGCCAAGATCGATCTTGAGCAGCATCGGGACGATCATCAGCCAGATCAGAACCGCAACGATGAGGTTGACCCGCGCAACCTCGGTCGACGCAATCACGCCGAACAGGCCGGGCAGTGCATAGCCGAGTGCGATGCCGACGATGATGCAAAGCGCTACCCAGACGCTGAGATAGCGTTCGAATGTGCTGATCGCCGGCCTGGCCGGCGCCAACGTTCCAGCAGTGGTGGCGTTCATGATGCGACCCGCTGGCCGCGGTCATCGACAATGCGTTCGCCATCTTCCTTCGCGAAGGCGCCACGCTGATCGCTCGGCAGCAGATCGAGCACCTCCTCGGAAGGGCGGCAGAGCTTGACGCCGAGCGGTGACACTACGATCGGGCGGTTGATCAAGATTGGATGCGCCATCATCGAATCGACAAGCTGCCCATCACTCAGCGACGGGTTATCGAGCCCCAACTCAGCGAAAGGCGTGCCCTTCTCGCGCAGCAAAGAGCGCGTGGTAATACCCATGCGCTCGATCAGCCACATAAGCATCGACCGCGACGGAGGAGTCTTCAGATAGTCGATCACACGCGGTTCGATTCCAGCATTGCGGATCATCGCCAGCGTGTTGCGGGAGGTGCCGCAATCGGGATTGTGGTAGATTATGATATCGACCGGCATCAGGCTGCGTCCCCGCGACGGCTGCTCGCGCCTTCGCCATGCCCGATCTCACGGACACGGGCCCGCAAAGCCATGGCGTCGAGCCTATCGAAGGGCAACGCCGCGAAGAGCTTGATGCGGTTCTCAAGATAGCGCAGCGCTGTCACGAACGCGCGCTCCCGCTCGATCTGCGAACCCTGGACGTGGCTTGGATCCTCGATCCCCCAATGGGCGGTGACAGGATGACCCGGCCAGATCGGGCAGACCTCGCCCGCCGCGTCGTCGCAGACGGTGAACACGAAATCCATCACGGGCGCGCCAGGCACGGCGAACTCGTCCCAGCTCTTCGAACGGAGACCTTCTGTAGGATATTCAATCCGCTCGAGCAGAGCGAGCGCGTCAGGGTTGATCGCGCCCTTGGGGTAGCTCCCGGCCGAAAAGGCACGGAAGCGACCGCCGCCCAGCTTGGTGAGGGCGCTCTCCGCAAGAATCGAGCGGGCCGAGTTACCGGTGCACAGGAAGAGGACGTTGAAGATGCGGTCGGACATGGCAGACTCCATCAGCAGCAGGGGGCGAGTTCGGCGATCAATGGCGCGCACAGCGCCGCGTTGCCGCCACAGCAATCCTTCACGAGAAACAGGGTCAGCGTCTTCAACTGGCCCAGCTCGGCGCGATAGTTGATGAGCCGGCTGCGCCGCTCGGAACGGATCAATCCGGCTCGTGAGAGCGTGGCCAGGTGAACCGACATGGTGTTTTGGGGAACACCCAATGCCTTGGCGATCTCGCCGGCAGCGAGCCCGTCGGGCTCATGCCGGACCAGAAGCCGGAAGGCGTCGAGGCGGGTGCCCTGCGCGAGAGCGCCTAATGTGGCGATGGCCGAATCATTATCCATATATCTACATTAACGGATATATGGATAATGATCAACGACGACATTCACAGCGATTTACATGCTTTTCCAACATCCCCAGCCGGCTCGCGGCCCCGCCGGGAGAGCCGCTCGGGTCGCTCAAGCGGCGCGAATCTCTTCGGCAGCGGCCTTTTGAGGACGCGTTCCCGGCGCCTCAGAGCGGCGGACGGCAGCCTCTTGCCTGGTGGATGCCGCGCAGGAAGCCCCGTCGCGCAAAACCCGCATCGATCGCGGTGTTGAGGCGACGCTGCGCCGGCGCCGCGCCGGTCGCCTCCCGCACCAGTCCCCGGAAGGGAATGAGCGAGTTCACCACCATCTGGCCGCCGGCCTCTGCAAATTTTCCGGCGCTGTTCTCTTGCTGTTTCGCACCGACAATGAAGTCCGGTCCAAGCACCGCGCTCAGTTCGGTTACCGCACGGGCCAGTTCGGTGCAGGCTCTAAGGCCGTCGAGGCTGTAGGGGTTCTCGCTCGCTCTTTCCAACACCGGCGGAATATTGGTCGCGGCCACACCGACGTCGCGAACCGGCTGGGTCACGATCTCGCCCGCCCTCCTGCCCGTCTGGTCTACCTTGCTTTCCGGCTGCGCGACGGGTGGCGCGGCTGCGCCGGTCTTGGGCGGCGGGCTATGGGGAATGCAGCCGGCCAGCAGAAGCGAAGCGATCAGCAGGGCGCAGAGCGGAACCCCGGCGGCGGCCGTCGACTTGCGTGGGCTGTATGTGGGCAAGACTTTCATATCCGAAAGATAGGGTTTTAGATGCGTCAGGCAGGTCCCTCTGTAAGGAATTCCCCTAAGTCCCAAGCAATGGGAGATTTCTGCCCACGATGAGGACCGGGCCATCGGTCCTTGCCAGAACCACTTCGTGCAGGACATCATGTGGCGTTGGACGCTGCCCTCGGCAGCGCCTTCCTGCCGCGGCTGGCCACCGGCTTTGCTGCATCGGGATCATCGGCTATTCCGAGTTCCTCCTATATGTGCGGTACGGTTGACCAGATCGTTGGGCATGCTGCCGGTCCCCAAGCGCTTCCACCGCGGCAAGGAACCTTCCGCGTCGGCACCTGGGCTTCTGGCTGAAGGACGACCGCTGCGACAAGATTGTCGCTTCGCTTCCAGTGGAAGGACTATGAGGGACGGTGATCGCCGGGACCTACGTATGTATACGAATTCGTCCGGTTAAGAGCATGAGGCAGGCTCGGATCAGCCACAGATTTTCATATGGCTCGTGCAGAGTCGGCTCAAGCCGAGCGAAAGGCACGGCTCGATTTGCCATGGCGGCAGGAAAATACGGGAACGATCATGCGCGGCAGCTTCTTCTGGGGAATGGTGGTCGGAGCGGGTGGCGCCCTGGTGGCGTCGATCCCGTGGGAAACGACGAGGCCTGCGGCCAAACGGGCGCTGCGGGCCGGTCTTGCCGGCTATGCAGCAGTTCGCGGCGCGGCCGCGCGTTTCGCTGAAGATGTCGAGGATCTGGTCGCCGAGGTCGCCCATGAGATGAAGCAAACACCGGCGCCAGAGGCCGCTTCCGCAACCGCGGCCACGCAAGGAGCAGCCAGCCAGGAGAAGGACGCCGTCGATGGATCGCAGTCCAAAAGCTGAAACGACGCGAGGTCATCTCAAGCACCGTATGCCCGGACGCGTCCGGATCGTGCTCGATCGTCCCCTGCCCCACCTCGAGCGGCTTGAGTCGCTTGCTACGGCATTGGCCGCGATTCCGGGCATAGACTCCGCCGAGATCAGGCCGACAAGCGGCAGCATCGTTATCAGACACCGAGGCGATTTTGATGAGTTGCGGGAGTCGATCGCCAGAGAAGGCATCCAGTTTGCTTCGTCCATCACGCATCTTCAGCCGATTGATCCGATGGGCGCCGCCGCACGGCAGCTTGGTACGGTCGACGGAGCGATAGCGCGCCTGACGGACGGCCGTGCGGATCTGTGGAGCCTGGCTTTCGCGGGGCTTGTGGCCGGGGGTGTGATCCAGCTCGCAAGAGGCAGCGTTGCCGGACCGGCGCTGACCCTCCTCGGTCAGGCCGCCACCCTGACGATGGCCCGGCCACTGCGAACGTTCATTCGCTGAGTCCGTCGCAGTTCGCCGATGCCGAAAGAGGTCGCCGCCAGCCCGGCGGAGAGCGCCAAGTCGCCCGGACCGGGCACACCCAGCCCGAGCAGCGTTCGCAGTGGCCGGATCAGGAAAGGCGCGGCAAGCAGTCCGCAAGCCGCTGCCAATGCGCCGCCAAGCCGTGTCTCCGATACCACTCGACCTGCGACCGATCCGGGCGTCCGGTCACGCAGCCCCCAGGCGTGGGCAAACTGCGCCAGCGACAATGTTATGAAGGTCGCCGCGCGTGCCTGTGGTCCGGCGCCCTTGTACGCCAACAGGATGAGATGGGCGGTCAACGCCGACGCAGCGAGGTGCGCGCCGTCGAATCCAAGATCCCGAAGCTCGTCGTGGCCGAACAGCGGCGCATCCGCAGTGCGCGGGGGGCGTGTCATCACGTCGCCTCGCGGCTCGGCCATCGCCAGCCCCAGACCTGGCATGATGTCCGTCACCAGATTGAGCCAGAACAACTCCATCGGCGTTTCGAGCCCGCCCCGGCCATGCAGGGTTTCGCCGAGCATGAGGAGCACCTCCGACAGGTTCGTCGACAGGAAATAGCGGGTGGCCGCGCCGATGCTGTCATCGGTCGCGCGCCCGCGGGCGATCGCCCGTGCCAACGCCCGTAAATCATCGTCGGCGATCACGATGTCCGCCACCTCGCGCGCGACATCGGTTCCCTGCCTTCCCATGGCGACGCCTACCGCAGCAGCCCTGAGCGCGGGACCGTCGTTGACGCCATCCCCGATCATCGCCACGCGCCGGCCCGCGCCCTGAAGCGCGCGGACGATGCGCAGCTTGTCACCAGGGCTGATACGGGCGAAGACCGACGTCCGGAGCGCCAAAGCGCCAAGCGCCTGATCGTCGAGATCCGCAAGGTTCGCGCCGTCCACGACGGGGATGATGCCGGTCCGTGAAACGGCGACCGCTTCGGCGACCGAAAGCGCGGTGGCCGGCTGGTCTCCGGTGATAATGATCGTTCGAATGCCGGCGCGGTGAAAGATCTCGACCGCTTCCTGCGCCTCCGCGCGGACAGGGTCAGCGAGCGCCACGAGGCCCAGCCAGACGAGGTCGTCCGGCAATCCGTCGCGAAGATCACCTTCCTTCCTCGCAACGCCGAGCACCCGCAAGCCTTCCCGGGCGAGCGTCTCATTGGTGGCAAGGATCCGGCGACGCCGTTCCTCGTCGAGCGGCCGAAGCCCGTCCTCCGTCAGTTCGTGGGCGGCAAGCGCGAGCAATTCGTCCGGCGCGCCCTTGACCGCGACATAATCCGCGCCGTTGCGGCGATGCGCCGTCGCCATCCATCGATGCGCCTGATCCCGGCTCTGGAGGCGCACTATCGGCGACTGTTGTTGGACGGCATCGGGGTCGATGCCGACGTCGCTGCAAAAGCGAAGAAGCGCCAGCTCGGTGGAGGATCCCGTCTGCATAGCCAGATTTGCCTCATTGCACAGCGCCACGGCCTCGGCGATGGCCCGCAGCAAATCTGTGTCCGAGCCATGGCCATGTCCGTCCGCCGAAGTCCGCCGAACCTCTTCTCCGATGGCGACCGCCACGACCGCCATCCTGTTCTCGGTCAGGGTTCCCGTCTTGTCGAGGCAGATGGTATCGATGGTGCCCAGGGCCTCGACCGCGGGCAGCGCCCGAACAAAAGCCTGCTCGCGCTCCATCGCCCTTGCGCCCAGCGCCAGCGTCGTGGTCGCGATGGCTGGAAGACCCTCGGGAATGGCAGCGACCGCCAGTGCGACCGCGCTTCGCGCCATGGCGAGCAGCGGCTCGCCGCGCAGCAGCCCGACCAGGAATACGACGCTCGACGCGCCGACGCAGAGCAATGCGAGACGGCCGCTGAGGGAAGTGAGCTCCTCCTCGATGACGGGTCGGGGCGGACGCGCCAGATCGATCAAGGCGCGGGTTCGTGCGGCCTCCGTGCCGCTGCCCGTCTGAAAGACGACGGCGCGCCCGTCTCCACCGCTGACGATCGTTCCATCGTGGACGATATTGTGCCGGTCGGCGACTCCGGCCGGCACCTGGTCCAGCACCTTGGCGTGCTTTCGAACTGGCAGGCTCTCGCCCGTCAGCGTCGATTCATCCACCGTCAGATCCCGGCATTCGAGAATTCGGGCATCGGCGGGCACGAACTGGCCCGGCGCGAGGACGAGGATATCGCCGGGCACGATCGTCGCGGCGAGCACCTCAAGGCGATTGCCGTCACGCTGGACCTCCGCCATATGCTCCGTCGGCCGCGACAGGCGGCGGATAAGGCGCTCCGTGGCATTTTCCGAAGAGAAGCCGATGGCGGCGTTGGCGAGTACGACGCCGATCGTCAAAGCGGCGTCCAGCAGGCCACCGGTGGCGAAGGAAAGAACCGCCGATCCGAACAGCAGCGCCACCGGCAAGCCCGTGAACTGCGCCGCGACCATATCCCGCTGCGAGCGGCCGAGCGGCGGCGGAGTCTGGTTCGGCCCGTAGACGGCGAGCCGGCGGCGCGCCTCGTTCGCAGAAAGACCGTCCGCCCCGCTACGCAACAGCTCGAGGATATCCTCACCCCGCGAACGGAAAATGGCGTCACTCTCCAGTGGCGGTTCGTCCAAAAGCCTCGGTCGCCGCGGACCGGAGCGGGAAAGCCGGTCATCTGGCTCGGCGGCCGCCTCGATCGGCGCCGATTCCTCCAACCAGGAGACGATGGCGGCAATGGTCACTGCGGGATCATGTTCGACAAGCATGCTGCCCAAGAAGGCATTGCCCTCCCCTACACGGCAACCGCGAGCCACCAATCTGCTTCGGAAACGCCGTAACGCGTCATCGGCAGGCCATGGAGAAAACCGCAATCGCGTCCGACCCGGAATGTGATGATGTATCGAAATCGCCACTGGTATTCGCGATCCTTTCATTTTTCCGGACGCTGCCCGGGAAGCATGACCAATCATATGTCCGCAGGCGTTACATCATCGAGAGACCGCAGCAGATTGGTATGTTCCCTCAACGTCGTCGCTTTGCGAGCCAGAGTTCACTGGTCCGCAGCCCCCGGCACCGCGCGGCAGAGTGGCGTGAGCAGATCGCCGCGGTCACATCCCCGGGGACGTGACCGCGGCACAAATTCCGACACAAGCGAGGTGGTCGCGGGCCATCACGAACTGAGCGTCTGGCGCCTCTCCGAAGTGGTGCGCGGGACTGATGACGCCCCATCCGGGGCTTTACGTAACGCACCGCGCAGTAGTGCCCGGTATCGGGAGCGATGCAATATCTCCTCTCCGAACGGAACGACATGACATACCGAAACACTGTTTCGGATTCAGGACAGCCGAAGATCCTGCTTGCAGAGGACGATCCCGCGGTCAGGCGATCGCTTCAGCTGGCCTTGCAGGCGCGGGGCTATGACGTCAGGGCGCACGCGACCGGAAAGACGCTGCTCGACGATCCGTTTTGCACAAGCGCTGCCTGCCTGGTGGCAGACTATCGGCTCGACGAACTCGACGGCTTCGAGATTTTGTCGCGCCTGCGTTCGCGGGATTGGAATGGACCCGCCATACTGATTACCGCCTACGCCGCCCCAGGCCTTCAGGAGCGAGCTGCCAGCCTCGGCTTTGGGGCGGTGATCGAGAAGCCGTTCCGCGAAGGAGCCGTCGGTGACACTATCGACCGTCTCTTGCATGCGCACCGTCAGTCAGGCGGAGCGCGTCACGATGGTCAGTGAAAGGGAGCCAATCACCAACCGCCTTTTGCTCTCGCTGCCTCCGGCAACGCTCGCCCGGCTGACGCCCGAGATGGAGCTTATTCGGACGGAGTCGGGGGCCGTCATCGATCATGTTAATGGGTTGATCCAGCATCTCTATTTCGTAAACCGGGGCATCGTCTCGATGGTCAAAGTGATGCGCGACGGCCGCTCCGTCGAAGTTGGCGCGATCGGCCTCGAGGGCATCACCGATTCCAATGCGCTGTTCGGCGTCGATGTGGCGATCACCGAGACGATGGTGCAGGTGCCGGGCAGCGCGCTCAAGATCAGCCGAACTTTCCTTTCGCGCGAGCTCGAGCGGGATCGCGACCTGAGGCGGATGATGGAGCGGTACTGGCGCTTCGCCTTTGGCCAGCTCGCACAGACTGCGGCTTGTAACCGACTGCATACGCTCGAGGAGCGCTGCTGTCGTTGGCTGCTGACGAGCCATGACAGCGCGCTTGCCGACAGCTTTCCGCTCACGCACGAGTTCCTCGCGACGATGCTTGGAACAACCCGCTCCAGCGTCTCGCTGACCGCCAAGGTGCTCCATAGGGCGGGATACATCGACTATGTGCGTGGGATCATTACGATCGTCGACCGGGCGGGTCTCGAGGAGACCTCATGCGAATGCTACGCCGAGACCACCGCAGAGATGAATCGATTGTTCGGTCCGGAAACGCAGCCGAGCGGCTGATTTTTCGGGAAAGGTTCGGAAACGCTCATGCTATGTTCGACATCGAACAGACGCGTGCGCGAACGGTCATCACTCTGTGCACTCCGACACGCTGAGTCGATAGGATAGCCGCCAGCGGCGCTCCGCTCACCCGTAGGCAGGTCGCTAGCGGGAGCGTTACAAATGGCGCGTGAGGGCGGGAACGGTCGGAGCGACTTCGAGAAGCAATCCTGGGCGCACAACCAGAATATCCTGCGCTTCCAGTCCCTTCTCCTTAATGCCACCCATCTCGACAGGCATGATGAGATCCGCAAACTCCTTCGCGATGAGGAAGAGAAGCTGCGGTCGCTTGAGAAAGATGGGTGACTGCAAAAAGGGGCAACGCGCAATGCCTAACGTCTGGGAGATAGCAGCGCCGAGCCTGACGATGTTCATCGCTTCGACGCGGTCCATTTCGGCGTCAATGAAGATTTTCCGGAACCGGTGGTCGCGATCCAGTCTGGGCGACGTTCTGGATGCGGATCGGGCGGGAAGCATGACGGCCCGCTGGCGCCATGATGATGATGAGCGCCGACTTTGCGTCCCTTTCGATCAGGCGCGACCACGAATGACTGTCCAAGGCTATTCTGCCCGATCATGCTCGAACCCTCGTTCAAGCAGCTTCAAACGATCAACGATGGAAAAGAAGAAGGCGGTGGACCAGCCGATCAGAATTATTCCGCTGGCGCCCTCGATCGCGCCCAAGATGCGACTACCCGGGGGAAGAACCAGATCTCCGTAGCCTATTGTCACATAGGTCGAGGTGGAGAAGTAAAGCGCCTGCTCGAAATCAGGAAATGCGTTGAGCCACCGGTATACGCCCGCCCAGATCCAGATCTCGACCGAATGCAGCGCAAAGAGGCCGAACGCCGCTAAAAGGATCGCCGCTGTGTTGAACATCGCCGCCAGCATTCGGCTCGATGCGTGACGGTGTCGGCGCAGAATTGCAAGCAAGGCCCCAAGCCCCACGAGGTGCACCAGCACCGTCAGGGCGACGACCGCTGTTGCGATACCCAGTTGCGTGGACAATGTCATGGCAGTCGGATTGGCATGGACGGCCCGTCCCGCCCACGACAATCCATTCGATGGAGGCACGTTGGTCGGCGTAAGCCGGGCTTGCTCCGGCATCCGTTTCTACGCCAGCGATGAGAGCCGGAACTATCGGTCATCGCCAGAACCGCTTCGTGTCGATCAGCGCGTCATGCGCGACCGCCGCAGCCTTCAACAGCGCCTTCTTCCGGGCGTTGACCAACAACATTGACGCATCGTGATCGTCAGCGATTCCTAGCGTTTCCAGCAGGCGCGGCGCCGTCGCCAGGTCGTTGAGCAGACCGAGCTGGTCCTGAAGTTCTTCCAGCGCCACGAGGAATCGCTCGTACCGCCGCCTCTCGTGCTTGCGCTCGAACAAGGTGGCGAAGAACTCGGCCCCATAGCGCAATTTCTTGACGTTCTTGCGGACCCGGTGCCGGGCGGCATCAGCCGCATGAGCGAGATCACCTCCCCCCTTCTTCACTTTGCGGCGAAAGCGGCCGAGCGCGGCGACCGCGAATTCTCGCGCCGGCTGATGGCGATCCGCCTCGGTGGCGGACACATGTAGCCAGTCGCCGTTCACAGTCCACTCCGCAAGATCGAGCATCAGCTTCCGCGCGCGCGATGACGCCAATACATCCGCGACCTCGCCATAGGCCGCTTGGCGCGCCGCCTCGATGCGATCGTATAGTGGACCCGATCGGGCGCGTTCGAGCAACACATCAAGGTTGCGGGCGTCGCCAAGCTTCGAAGCGACCCACCGCAGCTCCTCGCCCAGCTTCACTTTCATGTCTCCGCCGATCAGCGGCTTGAAGATCGCGAAGCTTGATCGCAGGCGGCGCAACGCCACGCGCGCCTGATGCAGCGCCTCGGTGTCCCCGCCCGTCAGCAGCAGCGTCTCGTTCAGCCGGAACTGCCGCACGCAGCTCTGGACAATATGCTGGAACGCCTGGGCCGCCGTCATGTCGCTGGTTAGCGCTATCGGCTCGGCCTTGACCATCGTCGTGACCGGTCCGGTGAGCCGGTAGCCCCGCTCGGCCTTGGTCTGTACACTGAGCCGGACGGGCGCGACCGCATCGATGCGCCGGGCAAGCGTGAACAATGCGGCCGGATCGCCGGCCTTCAACTCCAGCTCGATCTCGCAGATCGGCGATGTTCGGTCCCCCGCCGCCGCCTCGCCGCGGTCCAGAACCACTTCGATCGTCGCGCCCTCCTGCCTCAGTATCCACGTGCGCCGCGCGATCCGCACCTCGAAGACCGAACCGACGCTATCGACCGCGCCCCCGATCATGGCCCGGACCGGCGTCGTATCATCGAGGATTGGCTTGTCGTCCTTGACGGCGCGTTCCCATTCGGAGCGCACGAACAGGCCCGCGGCACTGGCGCCATCCGCCTTCACGGTCTGCGTGCGCTTCCTGCCCGAACGGCGGATGCGAAGCGAAAACCCCTTCTTCGCCAGAGCATGATCCGGAGTGTCGAAATAGACCGACCCTTGCTCGATCTTTTCAGGATTGGCCGGCAGCAAAGCGGAAGCTTCGAACGCATCGGCGGCGTCCGGCGTCAGTTCGAGCTTCAGTTCGATTTCGTCCGCCATGCCTGCCTTCTCTCACCGTTTCGTGATGTCATCTAGGAGCCGTCTGAACGCTAAGCCGCCTCGCGCAGATTCGGCCGATGGGCGTGGTCGATGTTCCCGCTGGGCACCGCAATTTGCAAAGGTCATCGGGGACAATTCTCCTCGCCCGGCACCGGCATGCCGCGGTCCCGATGGTAAACGTCGGGAAAATAGCGGATACCGCCTTCGCCGTCCGGTTCGGCCGTGAAATAGGCGACATAGACGGGAACCGGAGCAGCCATCGGTACGGTAGCCGTCCGCCCTGCCGCGACCATGGCATCCGTGCGTGCCCGGTCCCAGCCCGGCTCGGTCGCAAGAAGCGCCGTGGCGAGGCCGAGCGCGTCCCCGACCCGGACGCAGCCATGGCTGAAGGCGCGTACGTCCTGCTCGAACAGACCCTTGCTCGGTGTGTCGTGAAGATAGACGCTGTAAGGATTGGGCATGACGAGTTTCATCCGCCCGAGTGCATTGGTTGCGCCCGGGCGCTGTCGATACCGGCCACCCTGCACGACATAGCCCTTGCGCGCCGCCTCGGCAGGACGGTTGCGCACCAGGGCGCCGACGCTTTCCGCGACGATGCTCGACGGAATCTCCCACCAGGGATTGAACGTCACACCTGTCACTGTTGCGGCGAATACCGGTGTCGGCGAGCCGGTCTTGCCGACGATTACCTCCCAGCGGCCGATTTGCTTCCGGCCGTCCCACAGCGTCGCTTCGAAGGCCGCGGTGTTAACCAGCAGGTAGCGGGCTCCAAGCATGCGCGGCATCCAGCGCCAACGATCGAGATTGGCGGCGATTGTCGCGCGCCGCGCAGGATCCTGCTCGTGCGAATAGGCTTCGCGAAGCGAATAATAAAAGGGATGCGAGGGGCGCGCCGTGCCGAACAGCCGGTCGAGGTCGTCTCGCGCCAACGACGACGCCACCGCAGCAGCCGGTTCGGCCCCAAGCGGCTCCCCCGCGATGCGCCAACCGGTGCGCAGGGACGCATTGCAGCAACCCGTCCGGTGAGCCTGCAACAGCCGGATCGCTGCCGCCGTCGCCACCGTATCAAGGCGCACCTCTTCACCGGCCGCAATCGCCGCGCGGACCACGTGCGCTTCCTTGCTGACGGGCGCGAGGCCGTCGTCGGCAGCTGCGTCGAGCCATTCGACGAGGCGTTCGGCCTGCGCCTTGTGCCAATGCGGCGGGTTGGGGACGGATGCCGCGGGCAGGAAGCAGGCAAAGGCGAGAAGCAGTAATTTCTTCATGGCTTTTCCTGTCGAAAGCCGGGGCGTGACAACATAGGGAACAATACGGAGCCGTGTCCGCACCGAAGCCCACTCGATAGCTGCACAGGGGTATGGCGGTGACAGAGCCGTCGCGGTGGCCATGGCAGTCAAGCGAGCCGAACTGCGGAGCATCTCGGGACATATACTTATTCCGACGTCAAGGCTCGCGATGATAACCTCCCGGACATGAAGAGAATTGCGACCCTTACGATGAACCCGGCCATAGATGTGGCCTATGAGGCGGACCGCGTCTTTCACACTCACAAGATCCGGGCCCGCCAGGAACATTATGACCCGGGCGGCGGCGGCATCAATGTGGCGCGTGTCATCGCCCGGCTGGGTGGCACCGCGCGCGCGCACTATCTCGCGGGCGGCGCCACCGGCGCTACGCTCGATAGTCTTCTCGATCTTCACCAGATGGTTCGCTCCCGCATCCCGATCCAAGGCAACACCCGCATAAGCACGGCGGTCTATGAGCGGGAAACAGGCAAGGAATTCCGGTTCGTGCCGCGCGGCCCCGTCGTCACCGAGCAGGAATGGCAAGCATGCCTTGACCATCTCGACGGTATCGAATGTGATTATCTCGTCGCGAGCGGATCGCTGCCGCCGGGCGTGCCCGACGATTTCTACAGCCGCCTGCAGACGAAGACGCGGGCTCGCGGGATCGAGTTCATTCTAGACAGTTCGGGGGCCGCACTCCAGCAGGGCCTCGCCGCCGGCGGCATATTGCTGGTCAAGCCCAGTCTTGGCGAGCTTCAGCAGCTTGTAGGCCGTTCACTGGCAGATCGCAGCGACATCGCGACGGCAGCGTCGGACATCGTCCACAAGGACCAGGCCCAATATGTGGCTGTGACCATGGGCCATGAAGGCGGCCTCCTCGCGCAGCGCTCCGGTGTCCTCTGGCTGCCCGCAGTGCCCGTTGAAGCGAAGAGCGCAGTCGGCGCCGGCGATAGCTTTCTGGCGGCAATGACATTCGCGCTGGCTTGCGGCCGGGATCCGATGGACGCCTTTCGATATGGAATCGCGGCAGGCGCCGCCGCCGTCCTGACGCCGGGTACTGATCTTTGCCATCGGGATGAGGTGGAACGGCTGTACGTCCTTGTCGATCCGGGCGAAACGCCGGGGGAAGCTTCGACCAATATGGCAGCGCATAGCAGCCGGGCAGCGGAGGCACAGCGCGCGTGAGAGACAAGCGCCCTGCCTTGCTGCAACGGCAGGCAAATGATCGAGCGGACGGAGAGAGAAGATGAAAGCAAGCGATGTTATGAGCCTCGGGGCGGCGACGATCACGCATGATGCTTCGCTTGCGCAGGCGATACGAACCATGGCCAACCACCACATCAGCGCCCTGCCCGTGGTCGATCGGGGCGGGCAACTCCAGGGCATTATCTCCGAGGGGGATTTCTTCCGGCGTGAAGAGCGGCCGGCTCGGCTGACCGCGCTCTTCGGCGCAGATGCCAACGCGCGCATCAACGCGCTAGAATCCCGGACCGTCGGCGAGATTATGTCGCGCGACCCGATCACGATCGGATCCGATGCATCCATGGAGGAAGCGATCGAGCTCATGGAATGCCATGCTGTCAAACGGCTTCCTGTAGTGACGGACGGTCGGGTTGTAGGCCTGATCAGCCGTGCCGACTTGCTGCATGCCTTGGTCGCATAAGCAAAGCCCTCCAGCTCGCAAATTCCTGCCGCGTACATCCGTGCCAACCTTAATCCTCTTGGCGCAGTGCTCAGGCCTCGGGCTGACACGCTGAACGGCAGATCATGCCGTTACCTCTCGCGGCCGGCTACCGCCCGGCGCGAAATGCCTTTACGCCGGGTCGTTCTCTCGGCCCGGATAATCCTGGTCGGGAACGTCTGGAATGATCTCCGGCGGCTCGGAAAAAGGATTTTCCGCCGGACCCGGCCCAGGCGGAGCCTCCGGTGGCGACTGGGGTTCGATGGTGTCTGGCGGCGGGAATTCGGGCTGGGTCGCCATGCTGTTTCTCCTCATTTCGATCTTTGCCTGCGTATTCCGACGAAGCCGGCCACTTATTCCGACACGAAGCCGGCCACCATTCCGGCGCGAAGCCGACCACCATTCCGGCGCGAAGCCGGCCATTTGAGGGTGGCCCGTGCGGGTCATTTGGGTTGATTTCCTGATTTGGTATCGAGGTCAAGCATCTTGAAGCGGTGAGCCTCTTTTCCGGAGGCTCTCACCGCTCAGTTCGATGCGGTAAGCATTGTGTACGACGCGGTCCAGGATGGCATCGGCGAGCGTGGGATTTCCTATGATTTCGTACCAGCGATCCACGGGAACCTGGCTGGTGATGAGGATCGAGCCACGATCGTATCGGTCCTCGACGATCTCGAGCACGTCGCGGCGACGATCGGCGTTGAGCGCTTCTGGCCCCCAGTCGTCGATGATGAGCAGCGAAGCGCGCGACAGCGCCCGCAGCATCCGGGCATAGCGGCCGTCACTTCTGCCCAGCGTCAGCATGGCGAACAGCCTGGAGGCGCGGTGGTAGACGACCGAGAAGTCTTCACGGCAGGCTTTCTGGCCGAGCGCGCAGGCCAGGAAGCTCTTGCCGACACCGCACGGGCCGGTGAGCAGCAAGTTGCGCTTCGAACGGATCCAGTCGCACGAGCCGAGCTTGAGGAACAAGCTGCGGTCGAGACCGCGAGCTGCTTGGTAATCGACATCCTCGAGGCTGGCGTCCTGGCGCAGCCGCGCGGTCCTGGCTCGGCTTTCGAACCGCTTTTGACGCCGCACGGTGACCTCCTGGTCAAGTAGCAGGCCCAGCCATTCGGCATGGTCGAGCCCGCGGGCTTCGGGCTGGGCATCGAGACTCTGGAAGCCTTTGGCCATGCCGGTCAGGCCGAGTTCGTTGAGAAGATCGAGCGTTGGGTGAAGCAGCATTTCTGGATGTCCTTTCAAGACAAGTAACGGGCTTTCAATGGAAGTAGCGGGCACCGCGCACATTGGCGTGGCTATCCACGCTGCCGCCCTCCTGAGCGGGCGCAGCGAGATCGAGGTTGTGCGCAATGATGGAGGCGACGCTTTTGGAGTTCAGCGCGCCGGTCGCCAGGGCGTAGGCCGACACGCTCTCCGCGCGGCTGCTGGCCAATGTCTTGTAAAGGCGCAGCACGCCCAGGCATGTGCGAAAGCCCTGCTCGGGATGGGGGCGGCGCGACAGGATGGCGATAATCAGGCCTTCGGTGTCGGGGCCGATATCGGCGCCCCAACGGCAAAAGCGCTCGGGCGACCACTCGGCATAGTGGCGGTGGGCGCGCGGCATATGCTCGGTGTGCGTGCCGTGACGCGTGGCACTGCCATAGCGGCGCTGATGAGCGGCAACGCGCTTGCCGCGGTGGAAGAGTTCGATCGTGCGCGTTGTAATGCGGGCATCAACCTGCTCGCGGATCAGCGCGTGGGGAACCGAGTAGTAGAAGCTCTCGATCTCGACGTGGTAATCAAGCCCAGTGCGGACCAGCCGCCATTCGGCATATTCATATTCGGCTGACGGCAATGCCCGCAGCGCCGGCCGTTCCAGGCTCTCGAGCAGATCCGTCCGGCTGACACCGAGCTTGCGCATCGGGCGGGTGTTCATCCACGTCATCACCTCGGCGATCGCCGCGTTGGCTTCATCCAGCGAGAAGAAGATCTGGTTGCGAAGCCGGCCGATAATATAGCTTTGCGCGAAGCGCACTCCAGCCTCCACGGATGCTTTGTCCCGGGGCTTTCTTGGGCGCGTCGGCAGCACTCCGACGTCGTAATGCGCGGCCATCCGGCCGTAGCTGCGGTTGATCTCAGGATCGTAAAACGACGCCTTGTTCACCCCGCTTTTGAGATTATCCGGGACCAGGAGGCGCGGAACACCGCCGATGTGCCGGAACAGCCGAACGTGCGAGCCGATCCAGTCCGGCAGCGTTTGCGACCAGGTCACCTCGGCGAAGGTGTAGTTCGACGCCCCCAGCACCGCGACAAAGATCTCCGCCATCCGGATCTCGCCAGTCGCCGGATCGCTGATCCCCAGCCGCTTGCCGGAATAATCGACGAACAGCTTGTCGCCGGCGACATGATGTTGCCGCATCACCGGCGACAGACGTTGCTGGAAAGCCCGCAAAAGCTCGCAAAACCGCGAGTAGCCGTAGCCGTCGGGACAGGTCTGCCGATACTCGTCCCACAAGATCACCATCGTGACCGCCGGCCGCCTGAGCTCGCGAACGAGCTGGCCCCAATCCGGCTCCGGGCGCTTGCGCACACCAAAGCGGGCCCCGCCACCGAACCGCGCAAACAGCCGCGCTTCCAGCACCTCGTCGGTGAGATCATCAGGCAGCGGCCACGACAGCTTCGCTGCCGCCGCGCGCTTCAGGGCGTCCTGCACCGTGCTGCGCGCCACGCCCACCGCGCGCACGATCTCGCGCGCCGATGCCCCTTCGTGATGCAAGCGCATGATGCGCCGTAAATGTCGCATGGTCAGCATTCTCCTGGCCGGCATCGAGCCCTCCTGTCCTCGTCAAAGGACCAGGCTCTTGCCTCAGTTGCTGACCCGCACGGGTACCCTCAATCGTCCCTGCCGGCTGGCCGGCTTCATGTCGGAACGGTGGCCGGTTTCACATCGGAGAGGTGGCCGACTTCAGTCCGGAATGGTGGCCGGCTTCACGTCGGAATCCCTGGCCGGCTTCGATCGGAATTCGCACTGCATCACCAGATCGCCGATATTTGCGCGTCGTGTATCGGGAAGCAGCGAGCCGCCACGATCCGGTGCGGTCAGGATGACATCGACGCCGCGTGCCTCGCGTGCGAAATAGTCCGCAAGCGGCGTGGCCATCTCCACGCAGCGCCATTCAATATCCGCGACTCGGCCGTCCAGCAGAGCTCGAAACTCTGCCTGGGCCTCCTTGGCTTCGCTTTCAATTTCGGCACGATCCAGTTCGATCGCTTCACCGGAAACATAAGCGCCAGCAAATGCCGTCGCCATCAACGGCTGGCACGCGGCAATTCCGATGACGCCAGCCTGCGATCGTTCGGCGAGGTCGGCAGCAACATTGAGCAGCGCGGCATTGGACCGGCCGAGCTCCAGATGCACCATCAAAGTTGCGTAACTCACTGGCGGGCCTCCTACGATGTGTCGCGTTGCCGGGACGAATTCCCAAGGTATCGACAGAAGATATCCGTAGGCTATGCGACATTGCTTCCCTATCGGGTCATCTACTTACAGGCGCGACGATGAGCGCTCTCGTCGCGTGGATCGCTCAGTAGGTTTGGCACCCGGACGGGCCTTACGGTCCCGCTCGACGCCACCGGCAACAGGCTCTCGCGCCGCGGCGGAAATCGAGACGACCTCGAATGTCGCGTGTCCGTTCGGCGGCGATGCGGGTGGATATTTCTCATGCGTGCATGATACGATTCCAGGCGCTACCGGCCATTCCGACAACGCCGTTCGCGCCCGCTCTGCCCTCTCACGCGCGCGCGAACGTCTATTGGTCGAGACTATCGCGCGATCGTTATGCTATGGCGAGGTCACCAAATGCGGGATGTGTCCAGCATTGGATTTCCTCATCGCAATATCTTCAGGTTCGTTCTTGCAACGACCTGAGACGGTGAATAGCCAGTGGCATGATGCAGATTCGCAAAACCTTGACGCTCCGCCATTCAGGCGGCGGAAACGCGCCGGAAGATGAGGGAGAGAGCATCTTCGCCCACGCGATCACCCATCAGCTGTGTGTGCGGGCAAGCTACAATCGTGGGCTGGTGATCCTTGCGCCGCACATCCTCTACGCGCGGCACGGCGACCGGTTCGCGGATGCTGTGGTTATCGAGCGCAATGGCGCCAGGTCCACCGAAACGAAACTGGGCACCTTCAAGCTTTCGGGTCTTCGCGGTGCGGTCATCACCTCAGAGCCGTTCAATCCGTTCGATGGCTATGGTGCAGGTGATGACCGTTATACCGAGACTATCATCGCCCGCATCGATTCCTGACCATGTTGGTGGATACCAAGGTCTGAGGGCGGTCGAAGGACCTGCCGGCGGGATCGCCTGCCCATGATTCCGCCGAGGGTTTCGGGCGCTTCATCGCCGGAAATCAGCCACCGCCGTCTCGCGCCAACTTTGCAAGGGTCTGAAGGCCTCGACGCAGCGATCCGGAAGGCTCTGCGATGATGTCCTCAAGCAGAATGAAACCGGCAGCGTTGCCGTGGACCCGGCAGCAACGAGCATTGCCATTGCCTTGCGGCTCTATATTTCCCCTGCCAGGACCGTGCCTCGCTTGGCCGAGCCCACGCGCAATCTCCCGGGGAGAGTCCGTAGCATTGCGTATGACATGCCCACCGCCCCCTTCGTAGGTTGCACGAGTGGAAAGGCGGGACGGTGAAGGATTTATCGGCGGCTGCGGGAACTCCCGCAGTCTACTGTATCGGCAACGAGCTGCGCCCTGAACTGATGTCAGCGCTGAGTGGTGTCGCTTCGCGTTGCTTTGCGACGCTTCACGACTTTCTTGTGGCTTCGACGCGGCTGGCGCCGGGTATCGTCCTGTTCGACGCCGACAGTGTTCAGGATGACGTGTCGGATGCCATCGCCACCCTTCGCAAGCGTGGATCGGTGCAAGCTGTGTTGCTCGCGAAGGCAGCGCCGGACTTCGCATTTGGCGTTGCCGCTATTCGGGCCGGCGCTGTCGACATCCTTGAAAAGCCGCTGTCCGAGCAGCGTCTTCTGGATGCCATCCAGCTGGCGACCAGCAAATGCGGACACCTTCACCGGCCGCCCGATGCCAGGGACATCGATCGGCTGACGGCACGTGAGCGCGAAGTCGTGGCCTGGCTCCTGCACGGGCTTACCAACAAGGAAATCGGTCGGGAGCTGGGAATCAGCCACAGGACAGTGGAAATCCATCGCGCGAGGCTGAAGCCTTCCTCCCGCAGACGCACCAATCGATCCAACTGGTGCGGAGATTCACGTAGCGACATCTACCCCGTCAGGCGGCACCTTCTCATGGAAGGAGGCCTGCCATCATGGATGATCCCGACATTTCCTACCTGCTAGGCCGCTGCCGTTCACACCGGACATTGGCCCGTATCACCAGCTGTGCTGAAGCCCGTTGCATTCATCAGCAGTTCGTCAGCAGTTACCAACGGCGGTTGCTTGCCCTGCGACGCACGCGCGCATCGGCAACTCCGATGTATCAGGAGCGGCTGGCCGCATGATGCCCGCCCGCTCGATGCGCTGGCGCCGCCGTGTACGAGCGGTAACTACACACCTGTCCCCAACGACAAACTTCGATCGGAGAAAAGATGAGTGAACTTGGCCACGATCTGCACGCGCTGTTTCCCGCGCAGCGCGAGATCCTTCACGCGCTGAAGCTGGAGAGCGCGCATTACCGCGACCTGGCCGACCGCCATCATAAGTTGGCCCAGCAGATATACCGGATCGAGGCGGGACTTGATGCCGCTTCCGATGACCGACTCGAAGACCTGAAAAAGCAGCGCCTGAGCCTGCTCGATGAGGACGCAGCGATGATTGCGGAAAGGCAGGATGCGTGATGGATTTCGACCTTATGCGCCAGCGTCTCACCGATCGCCTCTCCGAACTGAACGCCCAAGTCGAGCGCATCGAGGAGGAGCAGGGCCAACCTCTCGACGCCGATTTCGAAGAACAGGCGATAGCCCGCTAGGATGATGAAGCACTGGATGCTGTCGAGCGCTCGACGTTGGCCGAAATCGCCCTCACGCGACAGGCGCTCGCAAGACTGGATTCGGACACCTATGGCCTGTGCACCACGTGCGGGGAGCCGATAGCGCCGGCACGGCTCGAGGCGCTGCCCGCCGCCGCACATTGCATCCGATGTGCAAGCGCGGCGGAGCACGACAGGGCCTGATGGACCGCGTATGCGCCGCATCGAGGACACGAGCTTTGCTGTACTCATCCTGGCCGTGTCGATGGCCTTCGCGTGGATCGTGCAACCGCTGTTCGGCGCCATTCTCTGGGGCGTCATCGCATCGATCCTCTTCGCGCCTCTCAACGATCGCCTGCTGCGTGCGATGCCGACGCGGAACAACCTTGCCGCTCTGCTGACGCTGCTCGTGATCATGGCGATGGTAATCCTCCCCGCCATCCTGCTTTCTGCGTTCCTGCTTCAGGAGTTGGCGGGCGTCTACGCGCGAATGCAAAGCGGCGAGGCTGATCCCGGCACCTACTTCCTCCGGTTCCAGGCACATCTGCCGCAATGGCTGAAGTCGCTGCTGACAGGGTTGGGCCTGAGCGATTTCGATTCCGTCCGGACCAAATTGACCGCCGAGATTGCCGCTAGCTTCCAGACCCTGACGGCGCGAGCATTCAGCATCGGCCAGAGCGCCTTCGGCTTCGTCGTCGCCCTGGGCGTCATGCTCTACCTGACTTTCTTTCTTTTGCGCGACGGCAAGCAGGTGGCTGCCCGGGTGGAAACGGCCATTCCGCTGGATCCGGACCAGCGCGCCGCCCTGCTGGTGAAATTCGCCGCCGTTATTCGGGCGACGATCAAGGGCAGCCTCGTGGTTGCGGTCATCCAGGGCGCCATCGGCGGGATCGTCTTCTGGGCGCTGGGCATCCATAGCGCGTTGCTCTGGGGCGTGCTGATGGCGTTTCTGTCGCTTCTGCCAGCGATCGGGACAGGCATCGTCTGGGCGCCGGTCGCTGTCTATCTGCTCGTAACCGGCGCGGTCTGGGAAGGCGTCATTCTGATCCTGTGCGGCCTGTTCGTGATCGGCCTCGTGGACAATCTCCTGCGCCCGATCCTGGTGGGTCGGGACGCGCGCATGCCCGATTATGTCGTCCTGATCTCCACCCTCGGCGGTCTGCAAGTACTCGGCTTCAACGGGCTCGTGATCGGTCCGGTGGCGGCGGCTTTGTTCATCGCTGCATGGGATATATTTGCACGCTCGCGATTCCAGCCTCAATCGGATGCATCATAGGCACGTGTCACGTTCGCGGCTGCCGTGCAAAGCTTGACGCCCACCGCAACTCGACCATCTTGCTCGCCTCAAGCAGGATCAGGAGCAGCGCTGCTGACCCCATGGTGATCGCGAGGTCGGGGCCATGGAGCGGACCGAATTTAAGCAGGCTACGAAGTGCGGGAACGGTCATGATGATGGCCGCGACCGCAACCACCGCGCCCAGGACGTAGCGCAGGGCCGCATTGCCCCGGACCAGCGCGTGAAGGAGCGATGTGTCGAACGAGCGATTGACTAGGATCAGCACCAGGATCACGCCGATGAGCGAAAAGAAGGTCAACGCGCGCGCATCGGCTTCCGGCATGCCGGAATAGCTCGATGCCAGAAATATCCCGGCGAGCAGCACAAAGCCCAGCCCGCCCTGGAACACGCTCCAGCCGATCATGCGCAGCGAGAAGAGCCGTTCCTCGGGGTGGCGCGGCTTACGGTTCATCAGATCCTGCTCCTCGCGCTCGGCTTCGAAGACGAGCGCGCAGACAGGATCGATGATCATCTCGAGCAACGCGATATGGATCGGCCCGAACAGGATGGGCAGGCCGAAGGCAAGCGGCAGCAGCGCGAGGCCTGCGATCGGAACATGGACGGCAAAGATGAAGGCCATCGCCTTGCGGATATTGTCGTAGATGCGCCTCCCGAGCCGCACCGCCTTCACGATCGACCCGAAATCATCGTCGAGCAGGACGATCGCCGAGGCTTCCCGGGCGACATCGGTGCCGCGCTTACCCATGGCGATGCCGATATGCGCGGCCTTGAGCGACGGTGCGTCATTCACCCCGTCTCCGGTCATGGCGACGATTTCGCCATCCGCTTTGTATGCCGCCACGATCCGCAGCTTCTGCTCCGGCATGATCCGCGCGAAGACTGTCACCGTCTTCAGCCGTTCTGCAAGCGCCGCGTCGTCCAGGGCAGCGAGCTCGGTCCCGGTCAGCACATCGCCGTCCATGATTCCGGCCTGCGTCGCTATCGCTCGCGCGGTGGCAGCGTAGTCGCCCGTGATCATCACGACCCTGATCCCGGCGCTACGGCATTCGGCCACGGCGGCCGGCACACTGGCGCGCAGGGGATCGGCAAGGCCGATCAGACCGATCAGGGCAAAATCATGCTCCTGCTGGGATTCCGGCAAGCTGTCGCCCGGGCCAGTCGATGCCGTTGCGACACCCAGCACGCGCATGCCCCTTAGAGCCATGGTATCGACGGCAGCCTTCAGGCGCGCGCGCTCATCCGGCGACAGATGACAGAGCGCAGCGATGGCCTCCGGCGCGCCCTTGGCCGCCACCGTGCAGGCCGCCTCGGGGTCGGGCGCTTGCCAGACGTTCGACATCGCCAGCAATTCAGGCCGCAGTCCATAGCTGTGGGCCAAACTGAGCTTGGCACGGCGTTCTGCAAGGTCCGGGATGCCCGCGCCTGCCTGGTGAAAGGCGACCTCCATCGGATCGACCGGCACCGGGGCGCTGGCCAGGATACTGGTATCCAGGAGTTCGTGAAACCGGGTCGAAGGCTCGGTCACGCCGTCGACCGTCGCCGTCTCGCCCGACGCCAGCCACAGCTCCGTCACGGCCATCCGGTTCTCGGTGAGAGTTCCGGTTTTGTCGGTGCATAATATTGTCGCGGAACCGAGCGTCTCAATGGCGGCCGCCCGGCGCGTGAGGACGCCGGCTTGGGCAATGCGCCATGCCCCCATCGCGAGGAAAATCGTGAGGACCACCGGGAACTCCTCCGGCAGCATGGACATGCCGATCGCGATTCCCGCGAGCATAGCGTCGATCCATCCTCCGCGCAGGAGCCCGAAGAGCAGGACGACAAGGAGGGCGACGAAGCCGCCTCCGATCGCGCAGAGCCGGACGATCCGGGCGGTTTCCCGGCGTAGGCGCGGCGGCTCGGCATCGAGCGTCGAGAGCGACTGGCCGATCTTGCCGATCTCGCTGCGCGGGCCGGTCGCGATCGCCAGCGCCAGCCCCGAGCCGCGGGTGATGAGCGAGCCCGAATAGACAAGCGGCTGGTCCTCCCCGCCCGGCCGTCGCCGCAACGATTCCTCGCCCTGAAGCACCGCCTGCTTGCGGACAGGTACGGACTCACCGGTAAGCAGCGATTCGTCGGCCTGAAGATCGTCCGCCGCGATCAGCATCGCGTCGGCGGCGACCCTGTCCCCCTGCTCCAGGACGAGCAGGTCGCCATCGACCACCTCGCGCCCGGCAATGCGGATGCGGGTCCCGTCGCGGATCACCAGCGCACGCGGCGCCGACAGGTCGCGCAGCGCCTCTAGGACATGCTCGGTGCGGCTTTCCTGGATGACCGTGATGCCGATCGAAAAGGTCGCGAAGCCAAGGAGGATGAGCGCTTCGCCAAGGTCACCCAGCAGCATATAGGCGACGCCGCCCGCAAGCAGCAGCGCCAGCATCGGCTCCCGGACCACTTCAGCGAGAATGTGCGGCACCGTGCGCCGCCCTGCTCTAGGCAGTTCGTTCGGTCCCTGGGCATCAAGGCGTCGCCGGGCCTCCGCTGCGGTCAGCCCGGACCGGGATGGCGCGGTAGGTCGCTGGTCAGTGGCGATCGGCATCCATTCTCTTCCTGTTCGAAGTGAGCGACGTGCTGCGTCGCCGGCCTGCTTCAAGATCATTCTGGTGCAAGCCGACTACCGGCACATTACGGGTACTTACGGATTCCTCTGATCGTCATTCCTGTTGTCCCTATTACGCTAGCCAAGATTGGCGCCGTGAGCCTTGGCCGCTACCCGCAGCCAATAGATATTCGCATTTGGGTTGGGTCATACGGTCGCATCAAGGCCATTGGACAACCTTGCATTCAGAACCGAGGACATAAGTGACGGCGTTTGAGATGGATTTTGCGATAGCCGGAGGCGTTGCTACCATAGCCGGCATCGCGCTGGCGCTGGCCCTTGGCCTTCTCATCGGCGTCCAGCGTGGCTGGACCTTGCGCCATGAACCGGCCGGCTCCCGCTTCGCGGGCATCCGGACCTTTGGACTTCTGGGGCTCGCCGGCGGCGTCGCGGGCGCCCTTCGGTCGATCGAGTCCGGCGTGGCGATCATCCTGATCGCATCTGCGGCCATGCTGGTCCTGATGGGATATGCGCAGGCGGCATGGCGTGGCGGACCGGTCAGCGGAACAGCGAGCCTTGCCGGGCTGCTGACACTCGGCTGCGGGTTCCTCGCTACCACACAGCAGGAACGTCTCGCCACGATCATCGCAGTTTTGATGACGCTGGTACGCTGGTACTTGCGCTCCGCTCGCAGCTTCACGGCTGGATCGGACGGTTGAACGAGGTTGAGGTAAGCGCAATCGTCCGATTCGCACTGATCTCGCTCGCCATCTTGCCAATCCATCCCGATCGCCCTTACGGTCCCTACGATGCCTAGAATCCGCGGCAACTGTGGATGGTGGTCGTCCTTGTTTCGGGCTTTTCCTTCGCCGGCTATAGGGCCAGCAAGCGCCTCGGCGCATCGCGCTGGAAACTCGCGACGGCAGCTTGCGGCGCCGTGGTTTCATCCACGGTGGTTATCCCCACTGCCGGGCTCTAATCCGCGCTGGTGGAAACCAGGGGGTCACGCCAAAGGAGCCCGCTGATGTGCGCGACCTCTGGGATTAGTGCCGCGCCGCGGATTACTAGCGGGCGGCCCTGGATGATCCAATGCCACCATGCTGGTGACAGTGATGCCACATTGGCGGCATATGCGGAGGAAATCGACGCGCCAATCGGATTCGCCTCTCCCGCGTCAGCGGGTTTGTTCAATCCTTAGAATCCATACCACCCAGAGGCCCTCGCCCTGGAAAACATCATGGGGTGCTGACCTCGAAAAGGACCATGACGCTGAAGAATCGCCATTCTTGCACTTGAAAAACAGCCCCAATAAAGGGCCTACTGATACTTCACGATCATCACCCGTAGCGATTATTGCCATCTATCATCCTCTCCCCAATCAGCAGGCCTTTGGTGCCCTTGCCTTCGAACTTGAACTCGAAGTCTCTCCAGGTTTTCCTCCAGCGTCGCGCCACGTATCTTTCTCCTGGTCTTGCTGCATCATCGAGCATGATGAGGCCTCCCGGTGCGATACGTTCGAAAAGGCGTTCCGCCATTCCTCGGGTAAAGGGATGAATTGACCAAGGCGGTCCATCTATGACAAGCAGATCAATTGTCTGTGGAAGGTCGTGCAAGGCATACCATAATCCAGGCCAGGCCTGGTCCCGAAAGTTCAGCGGAGCATGGCTGAAACTTGCCGACAGGTGGTGCTCAGCGAGCCAAATGCCCATCTGCTCAACGAACGGTTCATACTGATCGTAGCTGTATAAATGCCCGCCACCGTGAAGCGACAATGCTTTGGCGATAACCAGCGAAGTTACTCCGGAACCTAATTCCACAACATTTTTCGGTTGTCGGACTTCAATCTCATCAACAATCCTGTGAAGAAGGTAAGTGTCTGCTTTCCAGCTGCCAAGATGAGGCAAGGCGTCCTGTTCAAGGTTTATACGCTCAAGAACAGCATTTTTTTCAGCTTTGTTTCCCCCATAAAGGCTTTTCAACAGCCAAGGCCATTGGATGAGCGCAAAGAATAGCTGGAACAGGGTTTCGCCCTTTGTGCGCGCGGTGCCTGTTTCCTGCGGCATCTTTTTGGCCAGCATGCCGGTCAGATTTTTGGTCGTCAACTTTCGTCACCTTCGTTATGGATAGCAGTCCAGTGAGCGAGGCAGCAGCCAGTTACCGAGTGTCATCTTAGGCAAACCCACCAATGTATGGCGCTCTCCACAGCAAGTCGTCCGACCCTCGATGATCAGGAGCAAATCTCTTCTCCCATGCTCGTCCCTCTAGAAGCTGGACTGGCGCCCTAAAAAGCCGAGAATTGCGGCAGAAAAGGCGTCGTTTGCATCGCCTGCGACCATATGCGTGGCATCGATAATGTCGGTATATTCAGCATGCGGTGCCAGTTCGCGCAGATGTTCGACAGCGCCTTCCGAGACAAGATCACTGGATCCGCCCCTGATCAGATGCAGCGGTAGCGTCAAATTAGCGGCAGCCTTGTATAATATATTGACTTGCTGCTCCTGATGCGCGGTGTCGCTGCAATGTGCAGCCACCATATTGCGAATAAATGCTGGATCCCAGTGCCAGTAATAGCGGCCATCCTCTTTCTGCCGGAGATAGTGCCGTAGGCCACCACCCGCTCTGCGCTTGCGACGATGTGGCATGTAGCGCGCAATGACTTGTGCAGCTTCTTCCGGAGACGAAAAGCCAGTCTCGACATGTTCTTGCATGAAGCTGACCACCCGCATCACGCCGCCCGGCTCGATACGCGGGGCTATATCTACAAGAGTGAGCGATGCGAAGCTGCCTGGGGCGAGGTCTCCTTCGGCTATCATTCCGGCAAGGCCGCCGAGGGAGGCGCCTACCAGAGCCGGTTTGCGATCCATTCCTGATGCTACCGCGACGAGATCGGCCGCAAAGTCGCGCACGTCATACGCACCTGCGCTCGACCAGTCGCTATCGCCATGCCCACGCATGTCTATAGCGATAGCGCGAAACCCCGCCTCGACCAGATCTTGCACTACCCGCTTCCAGGCGCGGCGAGTCTGACCCGCCCCGTGGGCAAGCAAGACGGGCATCGCCCTGCATTCGCCCTTCACTTCAGCAGCCAGGCTGATACCAGCGGCTCCATCGATTTTGCAATTCTTCCCGGTCATCCACCAGTCTCGATCCTGCAGGCCCGATTGAAGATAAACCCCTTAGTCCATTTTTGGCTTTGCCTTTGCGCCACTTCAGGACGTTGCATCCACACACGCGCGAAGAATTGAGAGGGTTGTTCTATCGTCCTGAGTTCGTGCTTCACAGAAGCTGATTGCGCGCCTGTGCATGAAGACGAGGGTTGGTCCGTTCCTGAGCGGTCGATCGCGATCATCTATTTCCGTTCCTCAGTCGTGGGCCGGTAGTCAGGTAGTTTGGGAGATCCCAAGCCTTCCCGGTCAATCTTCTTGGCCGCATCGCCCACGCGTCGAACTGGTTCGCGAACGGAGCGGGCGGTTTCGGCGATTTGTTGCGCATCCCCTTCCAATTGCCTGATCCGGGGCCGTGCGTGTGCAATGGATAGGCCCAGAGACCGGGCCTTGCCTTCGGCATCATGCAAGGGCCGGCCGAGGCTGTCGCGAAGACCGCCCCGCGATGCCTCGAGCCTCAGGCGAAGCCTCTCCGCGTCGTCTCCCGCCCGAGCCATTACATTCCCTAGAGAATGGATCCTGTCTTCCTGCAGGGCCTCCCCCGCGATTTGACTGACATCGCTTTTCCAGTTCCGCGAGCGCAGCGCGAGTTGGCCAAGACGTTCCTCGATGGATCGCTGACCGGCAGGGTCCAGCTTCTTTGCGATGCTCTCGGCACCTGACGATATCTTGGCGATCATCTCGCCTGGATTGAGGTCGCCGCTGAGGAGGCCGCCGGTCTTCACTGGTACAAGCGGGAATGGCTGTCCCGCTTGAACTGTAAGTGCCGGTTCACGCTTGTTGCTTCCCGCCAGGCTTATCTCTGCCGATCCATCGAAGAATGATTTATCGACCGACGCTGTCACGCCGCGATGGAGTAAGATGTCCTTGGTAAGGACGAACCGGACCACGACCGTATCCGGATTTGAAGGTTGGAGCCGGACCTGGGTTACTTTCCCAACGGGAACACCAAGAAGGTTGACGCCCGATCCGATTTGAACGCCGTCGACCGATTGTTTAAACTGCACCTCATACGTGGCCCCGTCAGCCTCACGTGACTGGATGAGCCACAGGGTGAACCCAATGACGGCGGTTATGAGCAGGCCGACAACAAGGCTCACCTTCAACCAGTTCGAACGCGTTTCCATGTGACCTAGAAATCCTGGAGCCGGTAGCGCGACAAATGAGCTTTTAATTTTCGCGAGATTTGGAACGTGATCACCGCCGCTTCACTCGTTCGCCAATTGCCAGGGCAATGGAAAGCACCGACAGCAGCCCGGCGATGATCGGTTCCGAGGCGAAAAGGATTGCAGCACATATTCCCAATGCTGCGGGGTAGAGCTGGGGAGTGGCTCTGCTGTTGCGCTCATCGCCGCGCAATCGTTCAAGATCCCTGGGTGCGATACTGACGGTGATCGATCCGGTACGCGCAACTCTCTCGATCTGTCCCACCAGGCTCGGCGTTGACAAGGCGGCTCTTCCAAGCGCTGCAAACAGCTTGCCCGCTTCGCCACGCAATCGCGCCGGACTCGTTCGCTCGCGCATCAGTTCCTTTGCCAGCGGAGCCAGTTCTCGAGTGATGTCGAATGTCGGATCGATGCGCCGGACAAATCCCTCTGCCGTGAGCAGCGTCCGGAGCACCAGTGCCAGATCGGGCGGGAGCGCGAGATGAAAGTCGCGCAGTATCGCAAAGACGATTTGGAAAATGTCGGTAAGGTCAATTTGCTCGAGCAGAACATTGCTGAAACGGTTGATCAGTTCGGCCAGGGCCTCTTCCAGCCTGACACGGTCAACATCAGGGTCGCCCGCCCAAAGCAGCAGAATATCGACGACCCCGCCTGTGTCCTCCGCCGCGATCGCCAGGCCAAGCCGTACCAATTCTTCCCGGCGTCGCGGCAGAAGCGTCCCCACCGCTCCGAAGTCGATAAGCCCCAGCGTTCCGTCCTCCAGGAAAAAGACGTTGCCTGGGTGGGGATCGGCGTGGAAATGACCATTGATGACGATCATGTGGAGGATCGCCTGCGCATAGGTGCTGGCGAGGCTAATGAGATCAAGGTCGCTTTGCCGCGCCGCCTCCAGATTGCTTGCCGGAACGCCTCGAAACCGCTCCTGTATGTTGACACGCCTGCCGGACAACTCCCAGTCAAAGCGAGCCGTTCGCACGCCGAAAGCTTTGAGATACTCTCCGATCGTATCGCTGGCGCGAGCTTCCGCGCCAAGGTCCATTTCCCGATCGATACTTTCAGCGAAGTGGCGCAGCAGTTCGTCCGGCTTTAGTCGCGCGATCTCGGGGATGCGGCGCTCTGCGATCCGGGCGACGCGGCGCAGCAGCCGAAGGTCGGCGTCGACAATCCGCTCGATCCCGGGACGACGGACCTTGACGATAACGTCCCTGCCGTCGAGCAGCGTTGCTGCATGGACCTGAGCGATCGAGCCGGCCGCAATCGCTTCGTCTTCAAAGGAGGCGAAATAGCTTTCCACAGTTCCGCCGATCGCCTCTTCGATAAGTGGTCGCACGGTGGCGAACGGCAGCGGCGGAACCCGGTCCTGAAGTTTCGAAAGCGCATCGATCCAATCGGGCTCCAGCAGATCACTTCGCATTGCAAGAATCTGCCCGAACTTGACCGCTGCAGGACCGATATCTTGCAGCAGCGCAACGACTGCTTCTGGTCGAGCGCTATCAAATGGTTCCTCACCACCCAGTCTGAGACCTAGCCGGGAGGCCATTCCCTTGAGGCCGTGTCGCCCGAACAGAAGCAGGATTTGTGCGAACCGCTCCCGCTCCTTCAATGCGACCGCTTCAGGCCCGTCCATCAAATGAGGATCAGCCATCATTATGTGCCTTGAGCGTGGGGACGCGACCTCGGCGGAAGCCAGCTTGCGTTTCGAGTTGATCCACGACCTTGTCGAGGTGAAGGATCGCCCTATCCAATGCTTCCAGTTCTTCCGCGGTCAAGCTGCCGAAGGTCTTCGCCACAATGCCATCGTAGAGTGGCAGGGCCTGCTCCAGCATCGCCCTGCCTGCGTCCGTGATTTCCACGAGCTTTACACGACGGTCCTCTTCAACGGGCGAGCGCGTGACCAGATCATTCTGCTCCAACCAGTCAATCGCCTGGGTTACCGTGCGCGGGGCCTGATCGAAGAAGCTTGCAATATCGGTTGAGCGGCTGGGTTGCTCGGCGAGATATACCAGCAGCTTAAGACGGGCCATCGATGCTCCTTGGGACGCAAGGTGCGTGTCGATCAGCCGCCGCATTCTGTACCAGGTCCAGCCAAAGGCCGTCGCGAGTGCGCGCAAATGAACTTCCTGAGGTTCCATATGTTATGTCCTTGCTCAATCTTCGATGGCATGGCAAGGGGAGAGGATAAAGTTATGACTGCGACGAAGCTGGCACCTCTTGGCCCATGGCGTGCCATTGCTCGATCATCATCGTGAGACCCCAATGCTTGACCATGCCAAGGTTCAAGATATGCGCTGCGTGGCGTTGATGCCAGCAGGAGCCGAAATCGTCCGCTGCTCAATTCCCATGCTGCTAGTGCGATGATCGCGGCAGATTGGCATATTGACGAGGGTGGCGGCCCGACTCTGCATGTGAGCGGTGACTGGACTTCGCTTGCTTTGGGCGATGCGGCAGGGCGCCTGGGTGCCCAGTCGGCCGGGAGTCTAGACGTGCAGCGTCTCGATCTTTCTGCTCTGGGGCGGATCGACACTGCCGGTGCCCTCCTGCTTTTGCGGTCCATGGCTCCAGACGCCGATATAGACTTTGGCGAAAGAGAGGATTTGCAAAGGCTGATCGACCTTGTTCGACCTGCCCTTGAACAAGATACGGCCGGTAAGGCTGGCGTCACTGGTGTTCTGGGATTTTTCGAGCGCTTCGGCCGTCAGGTAGTCGGGATCGCCGATGACGCCTACCAGATGCTGGTGTTCACTGGGCAGCTTATTGTGGCGCTCGGCCGTACCCTTGGCGATCCTCGCCGACTGCGCATGACGCCGCTTGTCGCGTTCATGCAGGACGCGGGCATTAATGGGCTTCCGATAGTTTTTATCATGACCTTCTTCATCGGCGCGGTCATTGCGCTCGTTGGCACCAACCTTTTGACAACGCTTGGCGTTGAGGTGTTCACGATCCAGTTGGTGGGCGTGGCCATCCTGCGCGAGTTCGGCGTGGTGATCACTGCCATCCTTCTGTCTGGACGTTCCGCATCTTCCTTTGCCGCTCAGATCGGTTCGATGCGGATGAACCAGGAAACCGATGCGATGCAGGTTATGGGCGTGGACCGCTTCGATGCGCTGGTAATCCCGCGCATCTTAGCCGCGCTTCTCATGATGCCTCTTATGACCTTCTGCGCGGATATCGGCGGTCTTGCTGGCGGACTCTTGGTCAGTTGGGTGACGATTGATATCAGCCCGGTCTTCTTCATCCAGCGTACGCTCGAAACGGTGGACATTAAGCATTTCTGGATAGGCATGTGCAAAGCGCCGTTTCTGGCTCTGATCATCGCTGCTGCGGGCTGTCGGCATGGCCTTATGGTCGGCGGCGACGTCCAAAGCCTTGGTCAAAATGTGACGTCCGCGGTCGTCCAGTCAATCTTCATGGTCATTATGTTCGATGCGATTTTCGCGGTTATCTTCATGGCGCTCGATCTGTGAGGGCGCTTGTGGAAACCGATGCCGAAGACGTGCCCATTCGCGTCAAAGGCCTGCGCACGGCTTTTGGCGACAAGGTCATCCATGAGGATCTCGGCCTTGAGGTCAAGCGCGGTGAGATATTGGGTGTGGTTGGCGGATCGGGTTCCGGTAAGTCGGTGCTGCTCAACACCATCCTGGGCCTCAAGCAGCCCGATGGCGGATCCGTCGAGATATTCGGGCAGGACATCCGCGATCCGCAAGCGCACAGTGAAGTCGAGCGTCGGATTGGGGTGATGTTCCAGCAAGGCGCATTATTCTCCTTTCTCACCGTACAAGAAAATGTCGAGGCGCCACTTCTGGAACATACGAAACTTACACGTGAGTATGTGCACGATCTTGCAAGGCTGAAGATCAAGCTTGCTGGTTTGCCGGAAGATGCAGGCTGCTTGAAGCCTGCCGAGCTATCTGGCGGAATGCGCAAGCGCGCGGGGGTAGCCCGCGCAATCGCGCTGGATCCTGATATCCTCTTTCTCGACGAGCCGACTGCCGGCCTCGATCCAATTGCTGCAGCCGAATTCGATGATCTTATCAGAACATTGCGGGATGCTCTTGGCTTCACCGTGTTCATAATAACCCACGACCTCGATACTCTGTACGCGATTTGCGACCGCGTTGCGGTTGTCGCTGACAAGAAAATCGCCGCTGTTGCAACGATCAAAGAACTTGAACGGTCAGATCACCCGTGGATCCGGAGCTATCTTCTGGGACCGCGCGGCCGTGCCGCGAAAAAAGAGAAAGAAAGCTGATGGAACGCCATGCCAACTATGCTCTGGTAGGCGCCGCCTCCATCGCGTTGCTTATCGCCACGCTTGTTTTTGTGGTCTGGCTCGGCGGTTCGGCCAAAGGAAGTGATTCTTACCAGATCGTGTTTCATGGGCCAGTCAGAGGTTTAAGCGTTGGAGGCGAAGTGCAGTTCAACGGCATCAAGGTCGGGGAAATCGGCGGAATCCGCCTCGACCAGCGCGACCCCAACCGTGTGATCACGGATATCGAACTGACGCGCGGGACACCGGTGCGCGAAGATTCGGTCGCATCCTCTGAAAGTCAGGGCATCTCAGGGGTCAGCATCGTGCAAATCAGCGCGGGCACGCCGAGCAAGCCGCTGCTCAAGACCAATGATCACGGTAAGCGGCCTGTCATCGCCAGCAAGCCCAACGCTATGTCTTCATTGCTGCAAGGCGGAGGACAGGTGGTGGCAAGCGCGACCGAGGCACTGAGCCGTGTGAACAAGGTCCTTTCTGATCGTAATATCGCCAACATCGGCGGTGCCATTCGCGATGTCCGAATGACTACGGCGGAACTGGCGGCCAATCGGACCATGTTCGCCCATGCCGGTTCCGCGCTCGCCAAACTGGATCGGGCGGCTGACGATATTCAGGGCGCGGCCTCGGCCGTTCGGCAGATTGCCGATGGCGATGGCAAGCGCGCCTTCGCCGATATCTCCCAGGCGGCAAACGAACTCAAATCGGCAGTTCATGAGGCTCGCGGCGTGATCGCCAAACTCGACACGCAAAGCGCCGATATCGGTACGACCACGATCCCTAATATCAATGCGACCATGCTGACCTTGCAAGAAACAGCTGAATCGCTGGACGGGCTAATTCGCGGGATCCGACAAAGTCCCCGCGAAGCTCTGGCCAAAAGCCGGGGTGCTGAACTGGAGTTGCCTAAGTGACATTATCAACCAGGAATCGGACTTTTGCACTTCTGTCGAGCGCCTTGCTGCTGGGTAGCTGTGGAAACCTGCTAGGCGGCGGCGAGCGCGCTGACCTTTTCAGGTTTGGCGTGGTTGAGCCCACGTCCGTCACCGGGATGCAGGGTGCGCTCCCGACTCGCTCTGTATCTCTGCTTCGCCCCCGGTTCTCGCAGGAGGTAGAGGGCGATCGCATGCTCACCACGCGGGGGGAACGTGCGCTCTACCTTAAGGGGGTTCGTTGGGTGGCGCCGGTCCCCGATCTTTTCACCCAGGCGCTGATGCGTCAATATGCGGCGCGGGCACCTGACGTGCGCCTGACGGGCGTCAGAAATGCCACCGGGGCATCGCATGCGCTGCAGATTGATATCGAGCGATTCGAAGCACGGTATGCCCTAGATGGGGGTGAAAAAGCACCGCCCACTGTCATTATCGAAGGCGATGCAACCCTGTTTGACCTTACTGATCGTCGTCCCGTTGAGGCCAAGCGCTTCTTGGTGCAGGAGCCAGCGTCCGCAAATACCACGAGCGGGATAGTCGCCGCTTTCGATCGTGCAGTAGCTCGCTCAACCACAGAATTGACGGATTGGTCCGCGCAAGCAGCGCGGAAGCATTCCACGGAGCGCGCGCTTGATACATCGAAGGATCGAATGGAACGCAAGCAGGGGATAAATTGATCATGAACTTGTCGCCGATCTCTACAATCTTAGGGCGCGAAAGCATGTACAAAATCGCCATGCGCCAGATAGCTTCGTAGGTATCTACGAGTTTTTGTTTTTATCTGAAGGGCTGACCCGATCGGAGCCAGAGTAAGCAAGATAGTATAATCCCGGATTCTACGTCTTAATAAGCGATAGCATATCGACCATGTGATAAGTCAAATCTCGCAATGATTAATATTGCTATCGGATTATGAAATGCAGTCCGCTGTCGATTTAAGTGACACTCATTTGACAATTTAATTTATGCAATGCGGGCGATGGTGGAACGATTATCCAACAGCATCGTTACGACGTCGTCACGCTTAACGTGATGCGGCCACTTGACCGCTCGAAATCTATTCTACGGAGAAGGTATTATGCTGAAAGTCATTATGGCCGCGGGCGCGCTAGCGCTTTCAGGTTCAGGGGCTCTCGCCCAAGCTGTTTCACCAACAAACACAGGTTCAATGTCGAGCATGGATACCGGCACAACACCGATAGCTGGACAGAATGAGCCAGCCTTTGTGATGGCTGCATCGGATGCGAACCTCTATCAAATAAAAGCAGCGCAGTTCGCCGTGACCAAGGCTCAGCGTGACGATGTGAAGGCTTTTGCCAAACGTGTTCAGACCGAAGCGCAAATCGCGCAGAAAGCACTCATGGCCGCGCTGCGCAACGATCAGCGGACAATAAAAGCGCCATCGTCATCGCTTTCCTCCGACAGAGCCGCACTCGTGAAGCTGCTCCAGAAGACGCCGCGCGGCAGCTTCGATAATCTTTATCTATCCCAGTCCGCCCAGGTACTACAGGCGGCATGGGCCATCAACAAAGGCTATGCGCAAGACGGCACCGACCCAGCCTTGAAGCAAGTCGCGGGAACCGCCGTTCCCACACTTGAGCAAGAACTCACCAATGGGAAGGCACTTCTTCCTTCAGCATTGACCGGCGGTCAATGATCATAGTGGCGCCCGTTCTTCACGGGCGCCACTCAATGTGATCGTCATGCCCTGGCGGGCAGCCGCTGTTATTTCAAGCGAGGTAACAGCGAACCCCACAGCGGTCGTGTTTATGCTTTCAACCTTGTCTTCAGGATATTGGGCGGATGATGATACTTGTTTTTGCCATGGCGGCTCTTGCACAAACCCCCGAGCAACCCGCCAGAAAAGATGAGACAGTTGACCGCGGTCGGGAAATCGTCACGCAGCCGGCGAAAGATATTGGCGCGGCCAAAACCGAAATTCCAGCTATTCTGGAAAGAGCGCAAGAAAATCCATATGGTCTCGCCGGCTTGAAATCCTGTGCGCAGATCAAGGCCGCAACTACGGAGCTCGATAGCGTCCTCGGACCTGATTTTGCGGTCGGCAACAACAAAAAAGAGAACAGGGCTGGTCGGCTGGCCGAGGCTGGAGGGAAAACTATTGTTAACACAATCATACCGTTTCGGGGCTTAGTTCGGGAGATTTCGGGCGCAGCTCCGGCCGAAAGACGCCTGGCGGCAGCGATTGACGCCGGCTTCGCACGCCGCGGCTTTCTTCGTGGAACAGCGCTCGCGCGGCGCTGTCCGGGGAGCAAAAATTAGCGACGAAAGCTGACGCTATTGAATTCGACGCCTCTGTGTGACGCTGCGCATTATCTCTTGAACTATGGCATTGCAGGGTAATGGGCCGGGGCGGGAATAACGAAAAGCTACTCGGGCCAGAAACAATCTATATTATTGCTTCCAGGCAAGGTGACGGCGGCCCAACCGATCAAAGTGCCGGGTCACCTTTCGTGTGACCCTGGCTGATATCACCATAGGCCACAATTGTGGGGATTGAAACGGGACACCAATTCGAGGCTCACTTCTTAACGACCGCCCGATCGGGAAAGTAATTTTTCGCGTCGGAGTGCTCGGCATCACGCGCCATCAGTTTCTGTGTTGTGCACCAGCCTGGCAAACCGCTCCTCGGTATCTTTTGATTCTTGCTTGAAGATTGGGGGAGCTACAGCCTGATATGCGGCTTAGGTGTAGGACCGGTCCAGCGGCGGCGGGCAAGGAGCGGGTTATCTCTGCGTAATGCTGAGGTTCCATATAATATGCAATTGCCGATCACTCCTTAATGCTGCAAGACAGAACCACACCGCGCAACATTGGGATTGTAATTTATATGGCGGACAAGTCGGCCACTGTTTCGGCGGATCCTGAGGGCCTCGGCGAATCTGCGGTGTCGCCGCTTAAATCGCCGCGCGTTCGCCTCGCGATGCTCATTGGCGCGATCCTGCTGCTCATCGGTGGCTTTGTCTGGTACTTGGATCATCAGAACCGGGGCCGATACATGCAGGTGACCGACAACGCCTATGTTGCGGCAGATTCCGTCATCACAGCGCCCAAGATCGCCGGATATGTTGAACGGGTGTTCGTTATCGAGAATCAGACGGTTCGGCAGGGGCAGTCTCTGGCTGAACTCGATCCCCGCGAATATCGGGCGCAGACCGAACAGATTACCAGCCAGATCGAAACGGCAACGGCTGCGGGGGATACGACGCGCTCTCAGATTTCCGAACAGCAGGCAGCCATAGCGCAAGCGCAAGCCCAGCTCAACGCGGCGAGCGCCGAGGCTGCTTTCGCCGCACAGCAGGTTACGCGATATCAGCCGCTTGCCGCATCAGGCGCTGAGCCAGGGGAGCGTTTCGCGCAGCTTCAGACGCAGGCACGACAAGCTCGCGAGCGAACCAATGCTGCGCAGGCGGCGCTGATCGCCTCGCAACGGCGAGTCGGTACACTGGGCGCGCAGGTGCGTCAGGCCCAGTCGCAAGCAGAGGCCGCGCGTGCCCAACTCAAGGTGGCGCGCGTCAACGTCGAATCGACAGTGCTCAAGGCTGCAATCAATGGCCGTGTGGGCGATCTGGCTGTCCGTGTGGGGCAATTCGTGCAGCCCGGCACACGCATGATGACACTGGTTCCTGTCGATCGATTGTTCATTGAGGCGAACTTCAAGGAAACTCAACTGGGGCTTATGCGCGTCGGCCAGCCTGTTGGCATCGAAATCGATGCGCTCCCTGGCGTCGAACTGACCGGGCGTATTGCCAGTGTCGCCCCTGGCACGGGCGCCCAATTCTCGGTGCTCCCCCCCCAGAATGCGACCGGAAACTTCACAAAGATCGTACAGCGCGTGCCTGTACGCATTGCAATCGATGCTCCTCTCGAAGTGCGCACGCTCCTTGTGCCGGGAATGTCGGTTGGAGTAACGGTCGATACGCGTTCAGCCAGAGGAGAGATGGATCGACTCCGTCAGGCCGTAAGCCGGAAGCGTTGACAGTGGTCACGGTCACAGCATCTCCAGACGCAGCTCGTTCCGCGCGTGCGGACTTGACCGCTTGGATCGCTGTTGCTGCCGGCTCGCTCGGCGCACTGCTGGCGACCCTCGACATCTCGATCGTCAACTCGGCACTGCCAACGATCCAAGGCGAAATCGGAGCAACCGGCACTGAGGGAACGTGGATCGCCACCGCCTTTCTCGTTGCCGAGATCGTCGTCATTCCGCTGAGCGCCTGGCTTGAACGGCTTTTGGGACTGAGAACCCTCCTTCTCATTTCCGTGACTGCCTTTACCGGGTTCTCCATCCTATGCGGCATCGCCACCGACCTTATGACGATGATCATCGGACGAACCGGGCAGGGCCTTATGGGAGGGCTGCTGATACCCACCGCCATGACGATTGTCGCAAAGCGACTCCCGCCACCCCAGCAGCCCATCGGGATGGCCCTTTTCGGAATGACCGTAATCTTGGGACCCGTTCTTGGCCCCTTGCTCGGTGGCTGGCTGACGGAAAATTTGAGCTGGCACTATGCCTTCTTCGTCAATGTTCCGGTCTGCGGGATACTCCTCTTGCTCCTGTTGCTCGGACTGCCGCACGAACGTACGAATTGGGTCTATCTTCGCGAGGCCGACTGGTTGGGTATTATAGGCCTGATCCTTGGCCTTGGAGGACTAACGATCGTGCTCGAGGAGGGGCACCGTGAAGACTGGTTCGAATCGACGCTTATCATCCGGCTGACGTTTATAACCGTAGCAGGGTTTGTGATGTTGGCGATCGGACAGATCTGGGCAGCAAAGCCCGTCCTTAAGCTGCGAATCGTCATGAGCAGACAGTTCGGCAGCGTCGTTATCATGGCGCTAGCGCTGGGCATGGTGATGTACGGATCGACCTTCGTCATCCCGCAGTTCCTGTCGCTTATCGCCGACTATAATGCCCTCGAGACCGGACAGGTCATCTTTCTCATGGGCGTTCCTGCCTTCTTTGTGATGCCGTTCGTGCCGTTTCTGATGCGGGTTGTCGACATCAGGCTGGCCGTTGGCGCTGGCCTCGCGCTTATGGCTGCTAGCTGCTTTGTGAACACCAGTCTCACAGTGGAATCCGCAGGCGAAGCCTTTACTACCGGTCAGCTGCTGCGCGGGGTGGGGATGATCTTTGTCATGCTCTTTCTGAACCAGGCCGCCATTACCTCAGTCAGCAAGGAGGATGCTGGAGATGCCTCAGGCATCTTCAATGCTGCGCGAAACCTCGGTGGCTCATTCGCTCTGGCGGCCCTGACGTCGTTCCAGGACCAGCGTATGTCACTCCACAGCCGACGGATGGAGGAAACGCTGTGGGCAAACGATCCAAGCGTGCAGGAGTATATCGCGGGGATGTCTCATACTCTGGGAAATATGGACGCGGGCCTTCAGTCGCTCGCTGGCACAATTCAGCAGCAGGCGTTCGTCATGACCTATAACGACATATTCTTGACGATGGCGGTAGCGACTTTTGTGACGCTTCCGTTCGTGTTTTTCCTTCGCCCGCTCCCCAAGGGGATGTCGCTGACGATGCATTGAGGTGGTAATGGCAAAGTTAAGTGGTCTCATCCTTCCGCTGCTCCTTGGTGGATGTGTGGTCGGCCCGGACTATTCCGGACCACCAGAGCTCGGCCAAGCCGCGCCGCGGCCGACATTCGTTCGTCAACCAGCGGATGCGTCGACCAGCGAGCCCGAACTCGCCGAATGGTGGACGACGCTGCAAGATCCGGTTCTCGATGAGCTCGAGCGGCGCACTCTTGTCGCAAATCCCTCGATTGATGTTGTGCAGGCCCGACTTCGCCAAGCCCGTGGGTCTGTACGCCAGGAGCGAGCAAACCGCCTGCCGACGGCTGGTGCTCAGGGCGCGGCCATATTTGCTGATCTTCCCGGGATCGATCTCCAGGCCAGTCAAGGAAGTACTCTACCCACACCTGTTCCGGCACCTTCATCCGCCCAGGATGCGGACACGTCTCTGCGTTTCTACAACCTTGGTCTGAACGCAAACTGGGAAATAGATCTCGCGGGCGGGCAGGTGCGAAAAATCGAAGCGGCAAACGCGCTGGCGGCGGCAGCGGCGTATAATGTTGCAGACGCAAAGGTTCAGCTCAGCGCTGAAGTCGCGCAGACCTATACCAATCTTCGTGACCGGCAGCAGCGCGCCGCTGCTTTTCGGGGAGGTCTCGACCTTCAGCGCCAGCAACTCGCCCTAGCCCGGCAGCGTTTCGGGCAAGGCACAATCCCGGCCTTCACTGTCGGCCAAGCGAACCGCGCGGTTCAGGCCACGATCAGCGATCTCGCCGCGGCCGATGCTGAGATCGAAATATATATGAATGCGCTAGCGGTTCTCGCCGGTGAAGCGCCGGGATCTCTCGATCCGCTATTGACGCCACGGCGCGATATCCCGATCCCCCCTGCGCGGGTGTCGATCGGAGACCCTTCGGCGCTCCTGCGCCGTCGTCCCGACATCCGCGCTGCGGAGCGCAATCTCGCCGCCACAACCTCCCGGATAGGGGTCGCGGAAGCAGCTCGTTTTCCGAAAATCAGCTTCATGGGGATTCTCGGGATTGGCGGCACGTCCATCGGAGACCTGGTAGATCTGGGCAATATTTCCAACATCGCCGTCCCTCAGCTGCAATGGGGCTTGCTCGATTTTGGACGAACGTCAGCGGCGATAGCGCAGGCACGCTCTGGTCGCGATGAAGCCGAGGCACAATATAGGCAGGTAGTGCTCGGCGCGCTTGAGGACGCGGAGACGTCGCTTGCGCGCTTTGCACAGCAAAGGCGAAACGTCGCCGCATTTGCCGAAATCAAGCGGTCCGCAGATGAAGCGGCAACGCTGATGCGGCAGCGCTATGCGCGGCAGGTCATTTCGAGAGGCGACACTCTTGAGGCTGACCGCCAGCAGCGGCTTGCAGAGGCAAACCTGCACAGTGCGGTTGCGGCCCTCACCGCCAGCTATGTTGCCATACAGAAGTCGCTTGGACTGGGATGGACAGAAGCGGGGAGTCAAGCTTCAGCCCTTATGAGCAAATAATGATGGTATCTGTCCGGACTTGCCAATACAAGAATCGGCGGCCCTGCCCACCGCAATGATGACTTTTGGCACAGGGCAACCCGCCTGTTCGGCATCCATCCTGCGGCCCTTGCGATTATACAGAGTTTCGCGGGGTAACGCGCCCCGGGGCGATTGCGATGTCTTTGACGGGGGTTGCCCCAGATAGGATGAAATACGGATTCACGACCGCATAGCCGGACGCAACATCGGACCGGAGACAACCATAGAGCAGTTTATCGGCCTCGACGTGTGATTGGATAGAATTTCTGTCCGACGAAGATCTATCCCGCGGGGAGTTGTCCTGACCGCGTATACGACCTTGTACCCGACAGACGGCATCACCCGCAGGCAGAAGATGGGGCCGCTTGTAAAACCAGCCAAGCTTACGACCTCACAACCATAGATCGACGAAGATCGAAATTGCCTTGACCGTGATGCGATTAAACAACCCACAAGTGCATCATTGGCGAGCATCGTGCCGAATTGGATATCCATGAGGCGAGACCAACCCCACCACATGATCAGGCTGCCGGGTGCCGAACACGCGCTTCGGCGATATCATTCGACGGGTTGGAGAACGGCGCCCGTCAAATCAGTTGATCGAGCAGCGGATCGTTCAATTCCCGCCACCATGGCGTCAGTTGCGGCGTGGAGGGGCACCGGGACCTGATCCGTCAGCACAAAGGATACCGATCGAGGCGGGGCTGCTCCTCTGTAATTCGGCCCCATCAAACATCCGCGGAGCGTACGCCTCGCGAAGGCTCGGTCATCATGGCCCCGCCATCGCTCCTTCCCAGCCGCCGCCGAGCGCAAGGAACAGCCGAACGCGATCCGAGGCGATGGACGCATCCGAGGCCGCCAGCGCTGCTTCGGCCGTGGCAAGGCTTCGCTGCGCGTCGAGCAGTTCAAGGCCTGTTCCAAGACCGCCCCCGGTTATCCGGGCCTGGAGCCCGGAAGCCCTCCGGCTCTCATCGCGCGCGCGCCTGAGCTTTGCATTCTGGTCCAGATCACGGGCATAGGTGCTGAGGACCGTCTCGGTTTCGCGGAGAGCTGCGAGGACGCTGCCGTCAAATGCCGCCAGCGTCGCGCGCGCCGCTGCATCGCTTTCCGCGATCCGCGCCCTGGCGACGCGTCGGTTCGGGAAGGACCACGAGATGAGCGGGCCGAAGCTGAACCGCAACGCCGAATCGTCGACCAGCCCGCCCACGCTCCGCGAGGTCGTGCCGAGCGATGCGCCGAGGCTGACGCTCGGATAGAGGTCCGCCGTCGCCACTCCGATGCGCGCCGTCGCAGCCGCGAGCCGGCGTTCAGCTTCGCGGATGTCAGGCCGGCGCCGGATCAGCGCCATACCGTCGCCAATCGGCAGGGGGCGGTCGACGGAAGGGATGATCCGGCAGGTCGCGAGATTGGGCGGATAATCTTCGGGCGTCCGGCCGAGCAGCACGGCAAGACTGAATAGTGCAGCTTTGCGGCCTGCCTCGATCGGCGGCAGCGCTGCCTCGAGCTGAGCCAGAAGCGCGCGCGAGCGGGTAGCGTCGAGCGACGTGTAGAGGCCGGCGCGCACGCCTCTTTCGGTGAGGGCGAGGCTTTGCCGCTGCAGTTCGACCGAATGGCGGGCAACGGTCATCCGCGCGCCGGCCGCGCAGGCATCTCCATAGGCGCCGACCACTCCGGCCACGACCGTCGTGCGCGCAAGGTCATAGGCGGCGGCCTGCGCTTCCGCATCGGCCTGCGCGGCTTCGATCGTGCGCCGAATCCGGCCCACGACGTCGAGTTCATAGGATATGCCGACGCCGGCGTCGAATGTCGCATGGGTCCCGTTGGGCGAGCCGAGACCGAGATTGGACGGCTCGCCCACCGATACGCCGCCCGCCGTGGAAGTCTGGACGCCCGCGCCGGCCTCGACCTCCTGGACAATCGCGCGCGCGCGTTCGAGATTGGCCGCCGCGACCCTGAGGTCGGTGTTGGCCTCGATCGCTTCCTGGACGAGCGCATCGAACTGGGGAATAGCGTAGAGGCGCCACCAGCGCTGGGGCAAGGGTTCAGCCGAATAGGCGGGCGATTTTCCTTCGGCAAAGCTTGCGGGCCGATCCGAGATGCCTGCGGGCAAGGGCGGCGCCCGATAGCTGGGGCCGACCGTGCCACAGCCAGCGAGCATCAGCGCGCCCATCAGTCCGAGCAGCCTTTTCGTTCCGACGCGCCCCATCGTCATTCGCTCCGGCCGGGGCCGAGCGCATTTTCCGCGCCATTGAGCGTCACGGTGACCGTCCGGCCCGCGATCAGATCGATGCCGGGCGGCACCTTGTCGATGGCGATCCGCACGGGGATGCGCTGGGCAAGACGGACCCAGCTGAAGGTGGGATTGACATTCGCGAGTAGCGTTCCGGACGCGGTCGTCCGTTCGCGATCGTCAATGCCCGCCGATCGGCCTTCAACATGGCCAGAAAGCGGCCTATCCTCGCCCATTACCCGGATCGTGACGCGGACGCCGGGGCGGATGTGCGAAAGCTTCGTCTCCTCGAAATAGCCGGCAACATAGTAGCTGTCGGAATCGACCAGCGTCATCACGGGCTGCCCGGTGGCCGCATAGGCGCCGGGACGGAGCGAGAAATTGGTGACGATGCCGTTGACCGGCGCACGCACCTCGGCGCGCGCCAGATTGATGCGGGCGAGATCGCGATCAGCGATCGCCTGGGCATAGCGTGCGCGGGCCTCCTCGGCGGTGGAGCGGCGGTCGTCACGTTGCTGTCCCGAGACGATATCAGAGAGGGCCTGATAGCGGCGGTTCTCCCGTTCGGCGGCGTTCAACGTTGCCCGTGCCGTGGCGACAGCGGCCTCGGCCTGCTCAACGGCATTGCGCAGCCGAACATGGTCGATGGTAAACAGGATGTCGCCGCGCCTGACCACCTGGTTGTCGCGAACGTGGACCTGCTCGACCCGGCCCGACACGTCTGCCGCGAGAGGGACCACATCCGCCCTGATCTTCCCGTCGCGCGTCTGTGGCGCGTAGGTGTAGTAATTATAGAGGCGCCAGAAGACGAACACGCCCGCACCCACCACCAGCAGGGTGAGCAGGGGCTTGAGCAGGCGGAGGAGGGTATCGCGATCTAGGGTCATGGCGGGCACTTCAGGATGCGGTGACAAGGCGTAGAGCCAGAAAGGCGGTGCCGGTCAGGATGAGGAACAGGGCGGTGTCGAACAGCGGGCGCTGCCAGACGAGGCGGTAGAAGCTGATGGACTCGAGCACCCGCGACAGCAGCAGGCGCATCGCGAAGCCGAGGATCGCGCAGAGGAGCAGCGGCGAAACGAACACGCCCGCGATGTCGATTTCGCCGATCATGTCGCCGGTACCCAGGCCGGCGCGCGCTCGAACAGGGCGATGCGCAGACCCGCTAAGGCATGAATGGCGCGGTCGGGGCGAGCGCCGGGCGAACCATCTCCCGGCCAGAGCGCATCAAGTGCTTCGTCGATGAGCGCGAGCAGACGGGACGACGGCTGCGGCTTGTCGAACTCGCTGCGGAGTTGATCGAGAACCCGATCCGTCGCCTGCCGCCCATCGGCGGGAAGCGCGTTGCCCATCGAGCGCAGGTCGGCGACGTTCGCGCCGACCCGCAGCCGGATGAGCAGGCCGGCGCTCCGCTCGATTTGCCCGGCTGCGGCAAGGCGCGCCGTCACCACCGAAATGCGGTCGAGCGCCCGCTGGACATAGCTGTCCCGCAACCGTCGGCTGGGCGACCGGCTCAGCCGCGCGATCTCGCGCGCTTCGATGCGGAGGACGCGCTGAAGCTGATGCTGTACGCCCCAGGTACGGAACAGGCCGGCGCCGAGAATGGCGGTGAATATGCCCAGCATGCTGGCGACGCTCGCCTCGACGAAGGTTCCGAAATCGGGCGGCGAATAATGGCCCTGGAGATTGATGTTGCTGAGCCCGAAGGCGAGGATTAGCGTCGCCATCGGATTGACGGCCGCCCAGACGCCCAGCGGCAGCATGAACAGGCCCATCATCAACGCAAAGGTCGAGAAATCGGCGGCGAGCGGGAGCAGGCCATAGCACAGGATCCCCGCCAGCAGGGTCGCTAGCAGGGCGAAACGCGCGAACATTCCGATCGCTCGGCCCGGCTCGTCGCCGCCACCGAAAAAGGCCAGCGTTACGGTGCCCAGCAGAACCGCGTTCGCGCCCTGATGCCAGCCCGTCGCATACCAGAGCCCGCAGAGGAGGGCGTAGGTTACGAGGATTCCCGCCGCGATCCGGGCAGCGTGATCAATGTCGGGGTTGAGCGGAAACGCCCGCGTCTCGCTGACTGTTCGCGCGAGCGCGGGCGCAAGCTTCGCCTTTCCGCTCAACGCCGCCTCGATCCGCGAAACTTCGCTCCAGAGCGTCAGCATTTCGGCCAGCATGTCGGCCAGCGCATCATGAATGAGCTGCTGCCACGCGCGCGCGTCACTGGCATCGAGCGGAAGCGCGCGCACGGCATCGGCCAGATCGGGTGGCGGTTCCGTACCGGCATCAAGATGGGCCCTGGCCGTGGCGAGAGAGGGTCGGAGGGCCAAGCGCTCCGCTTCGCCAAGGCCCGCGATGCGGCTGCCGATTGCGGAAAGGAGCGGGACCATGCGCAGCAGGCGTTGCTGGATCGCGAGCGCGTGCCGCAGGTCATCGCGATGGATCGTCGGATCGTAGCGCAGCGCTCCGGTCAGCTGTGACAGGGATGTGATGTCGGCCAGCGTCTTTAGCCGGTCATGCTCTCCTTGGGCGTCCGCCTCATGGCCATCAAGGACATCCGTCGCCCAGGTCTCGATGCTGGGCAGCCAGCGATGCAAGCGCGCGCGTAGCGCACCTTCAAGAGAACGCGGAGCGATCACGCCGTCAACGAGGGTCGTCGCGAGGATGCCGAGGGTGATTTCGCTGACCCGCGCCACAACGGTATCGAACATGATCTCCGGATGATCCACGCCGGCGACCGCCACCAGCATGAGCGTGATCGCGAAAAGCTGGAAGCCGTAGCTGCGCGGCGTGCGGTCGAGGAAAGAAATACCGAACGCCAGGGTTGCCACGATTCCCGACGCCGCGATCAGCAGCAGCGGCGCGCTCGCAAATAGCGCGACCATGGCAAGCGTGACGAAGCCGGCGCAGGAAGTTCCGGTGAACCGATAGACGGCCTTCGACCGGATCGCCCCGCTCATGGGGTTCATGCAGACGCAGCAGGTGACAAGTGCCCAGTAAGGATTGGGCAGGCCGATCCGCACCGCTATCGCGAATGCGATCATGCCCGCGACGAACAGCTTAAGGAGCCTCTGATTAGGCGGTTATTCCGGCGCGGGAAGGGGGCTGATAGGGGGTTTTGACTGCCAAGTCGGTTCC